>NZ_DBNGPQ010000085.1:0-102022 GCF_057122925.1 Umezawaea sp.
CGCCATGTCGGGGGGCGGGACCGGCCTGGAGGCGGGGGAGCCCCTGGCCGACGCCCGCGACCTCGGCGCCGACGCCTCCCTCGCCAAACCCTTCACCGTGGACGACCTGCGGGCCGCGGTGCTCCACCGGATCGACGGCGCCGACCAGCCCCGCACCGACGTCGACCTCACCGGTCTGAGCTACCTGAGCAGTTCCGGGATCGCGCTGCTCCTGGAGGCCGCGACCGCGGCCTCGCGCAACGGCCGGTCCCTGACCGTGCTGGCCGGGGAGGGGTCCACGCCCGCCCGGATCCTGGAGCTGTCCGGGCTCAGCGGGGTCTCGACCGGTCGGGACCTGGTGGTCAGGACCGTCGCGCCGGAGCGCTAGAAGATGATGACCAGCAGGAGGACCACGGCCAGCACGATGGCCAGCACCATCCAGTGGAAACCCGGCTTGCGGCGGTGGTGCGCCTGCACGGTGGTCGTGCGGAACCAACTGCCCGGCAGACGGCGTCGGTGTCGGTCAACCCAAGGCATGTCCGCTCCCCTGCTTCCGGTGTGCCCCTCGGCACGGTCGACTGGGGACTACCCCGCACAGGCCTCCGGAACACCTCGGATTTGAAATATCTTCAAATCCCCTGTTCCTCCTCTGTGGAGCGACGTGGCAGAATTTTCGGGTCCCGCACCCGTTCGAACGGACCGGCCGTTGATCGAGACCAGCGCGAAGGTGGTCACCGTCCTGCTCGTGGAGGACGACCTGGAGGACGCCTTCATGACGCAGGAGGCCTTCGAGCACCACCGGGTGGCCAACCCGCTGCACGTGGTGCGCGACGGCGTCGAGGCGATGGCGTTCCTGCGGCGCACCGGCGAGCACACCGACGCCCCGCGCCCGGACCTGATCCTGCTGGACCTCGGCCTGCCCAGGATGGACGGCCACGAGGTGCTCGCGCAGGTCAAGTCGGACGACGGCCTGCGCACCATCCCCGTGGTCGTGCTGACGACCTCCGACGCCGAGGGCGACGCGCTGCGCGGCCACCTCCCGCGCGCCGACGCCTACGTGACCAAGCCGATCGACTTCCAGGCGTTCACCGGCACCGTCCGCGAGTTCGACGACTTCTTCGTCGCGGTGGTGCGGTCGACCGGCTGAGCGGCCTCACACGAGCGCGGGCAGGTGCCCGCTCGGCACGTGCCCGTCGCCCAGGAAGTCCTGTGCCCACCGCGCCACCTCGTGCGGCGACGGCACCGGGTCCCCGCCCATCCGCGCCAGCACGACCGGCTCCTCCACGCCGTCGGGTTCGACCGCGACCGCCCACCCCTCGTCCTCGCGCCACAGCAGGGCGACGTCCCAGTTCGGGAAGCTCGGGACCCTGCCGTCCAGCGCCAGGTAGGCCCCCAGGGGCCGGTCCACCTCGACGCACGAGCACTCACCGCTCAGCCCCAACGCCCGACCCACGCGCCTCACGTAGTCGCGCAGTCCGCGAACCGAGCCGTCGTCGAAGTAGACGTCCACCGACACCACCGTCCTTCACGGAATGAACGTGCGACCGGTTCACGCGCCACGACAGGGGTCCGGCACACCGGACCCCGCGCGGCACAGCTCCCCGGTCAAGCGTCGATCTGCTTGACCTCCTCGGCGCCACCGCTGCTCGTGATCGAGATCTTGCGCGGCTTCGCCTTCTCCTGCACCGGGATCCGGAGCGTGAGGACACCGGCGTCGTAGTCGGCCGTGATGCGCTCGGCGTCGAGGGTGTCGCCGAGGAACAGTTGACGGGAGAACACGCCCAGCGGCCGCTCGGCGACCTGCATCTCCACGTCCTCCTTGCCGATCGCGGGCCTGCGCTCCGCCTTGACCGTCAGCACGTTGCGCTCGACGTCCAACTCGATCGCGTCCGCCGCCACACCCGGCAGGTCGAACGCCACCACGAACTCGTCGCCCGTCCGGTAGGCGTCCATCGGCATCGCCGTGGGCCGCGACCACGTACCCGGCCCGGTGAACACCTGCTGCGCCAGCCGGTCCAGCTCCCGGAACGGGTCAGTGCGCATCAACATCCGGCACCTCCTCGTACGTTCTCGACTCCTGTCAACGCGCACTTCTGTTGTAACATGTCATCCAAGTGATGACAACCCCCATGTCGTCGAAAGGATGACAAATGCCGATCGGTGACTACGAGACCCTCCGCGCCGCCGCCTCCACACCCGACCTGAGCGCGGCACAGGCGTTGAGCGCACTGGAACTCCTCCGCGAACTGCGAGCCGAACTGGCCGACTGGGAACCGAGGCTGATCGCCACGGCTCGCGACCACGGCGCGAGCTGGGCCGACCTGGCACCCGCGCTGGGCGTCGCCAGCCGCCAGGCGGCGGAACGCCGCTACCTGAGACTGCGCACCTCCGACATCGGCGAATCCACGGGCGAGGAACGCGTGCGGGCGGAACGGGACCGCAGAGCGGGAGACCGCGCGGTCTCCCAGTGGGCCAGGGCGAACTCAGCCGTGCTCCGCAGCCTCGCAGGCCAGATCGGCGACCTGGACCCGTCCGTGCACAGGGCACTGGGCGAGAACGACGCGGCAGCGCTCCTCAGCCCGCTGGCGGGCGCGCACGACCACCTGCGCACCACCCACCCCGACCTGGCGGACCGGATCGGCCTGATCGGTGAGCACACGGACCGAGTCCGCCGCGACACGCAAACCCAGCGGGAGGAACGCGGCCCCCGGTGAACCGACGCCGTTGGCGGCACCGGGTCGCACGTCAGGGATTGGCAGAACGAAGCGCTCCAGCACTGCAATGAACGCTGAACCCCAGAAACTCGAACTGCTGGACCACGGGCCGATCGAACTCCAGGATCTCCAGGTCAACATCGTCGACGAGAGCGGTGGCGGTGGTGCTCATGGTGTCTCCCCAAGGGTTTCACACGGACGGTCGCCGTGGCCGTGACCTGAAGTCTGCTGACCGGAACAGCAGCCCGGTAGTTACGCCGTAACACGGACCGACATGAAGCCGTCACACCCCGAATCCGGCGAATTCACACCCCACCAGCGGTATCCACAGAACTCACGACAGCCGACGCCCCACCCCGCCAAGGAGGACCACCAACCGAACCCACCACCAAGGAGGACCAGCAAACAAGACCCACCACTGCCAACGGGGACCACCAAACCAACCCACCACCGTCAACGGGACCACCAAACCGGACCCACCACCGTCAACGGGACCACCAAACCGGACCCACCAATGTCAACGGGGCCAACAGAACCCAGCCCTCTACCCAACCAGACCCCCCAACCGCCCCCACCGGCCCCCTCCGCCGCCCCGCTCCCCAGCGCCCTCACAGCTTCCGACGTTTGTCAAGGCATCTTTCCCGCCTTGACAAACGTCGGAAGCTGTACGAGACAATCGCGCGAGCGGGGTGGTGGAGGGGTCTCACGAACCACGACTTCCAACAGTGCGATCCCAGCGCCCCCAGCGAAACCCCACCGCAACTCCCAGCGGAGGTGACCGACAAGACTCGGGGCCCCCTGGATCTGCCCCTCGACCGGGCTTGCGAGCAGAGGCGGTGGCCTGCCCGATCAAACAATAAGGGGCAATCCCCGAGCAAATCGGCCGCGGTTCAGGGAAGGCCCTGTCCTGCTTGTGCCGTAGCGCTACCAGGTGCCCCTTGTGCCGTAGCGCTACCAGGTGACCGGCAGCGAGTAGACGCCGTAGACGAAGCCGTCGTGCTTGAACGGGATGTCGTCGAAGTCGGCCGCCAGCCTCAGTTCCGGGATGCGGCGGTAGAGGGTGCGGTAGACGGTCTGGAGTTCGAGCCTGGCCAGTGGTTGGCCGAGGCACTGGTGCACGCCGAACCCGAACGCGAGGTGGTGGCGGGCTTCGCGGGTGAGGTCGATCGTGTCCGGGTCGGTGAAGACGTCCGGGTCGCGGTTGGCGATGTCGTTCGGGAGCACCAGGCCTTCTCCCGCCTTCACCAGTTGTCCGGCGACCTCGATGTCCTCCAGGGCCACGCGGCGCCTGCCGCCGTGGGTGATGTTGAGGTAGCGCAGGAGTTCGTCGGTCGCCGTCACCGCGATGTCCGGGTCGTCGGTGTCGCGCAGCAGCGCCAGCTGTTCCGGGTCGCGCAGCAGGGCCAGCGTGCTGAGCGCGATCATGTTGGCGGTGGTCTCGTGGCCCGCGATGAGGAGCAGCACGGCCATCTCGGTGGCGCCGCGGTGGGTCAGCTCACCCGCCCGGACCTTCTGCCCCAGCCTCGACAGCAGGTCGCCGCCGGGGTTCTCGATCTTCTCGGCCACCAGGCGGCCCAGGTACTCGGCGAGCGCGCCGGACGCGGCCGCGCGCTGGTCCGGCGTGGAGTTGCGGTTGATCATGGTCTTGCTGTTGCCCTGGAAGAAGTCGTGGTCGGCGTACGGGACGTCGAGCAGGTCGCAGATCACCAGCGACGGCACGGGCAGGGCGAACGCCTCGACCAGGTCCACCGGCTTGTCCCCGGCGAGCAGGGCGTCCACGGCGTCGTCCACGATCTTCTGCACGGCGGGCCTCATGGCCTCGACGCGCTTCACCGTGAACGTGGAGCCGACCATGCGCCGCAGCCGCGAGTGCTCGGGGTCGTCCATGCCGATGAAGCTCAGCGTGGCGTTGCCCGGCGCCTGGCGCGGGTAGGTCGGGTGGGTCATGTCGGCGCTGACCCTGGGGTCGCCGAGCACGGTGCGCTGGTCGGCGTAGCGGGTCACGAGCCACGGCGTGCTGCCGTCCCACAGGCGCACGCGGGTCAGCGGGGCCTCCTCCTGGAGCGCGCGCAGCTCCGGCGGCGGGTCGAACGGGCAGCCCCGCGCCCTGGGCATCGGGTACTCCGGGACCCCCGCGGGGTCCAGCGTGGTGGTCATGGTCGTCCTTCCGGGATCGGTGCCGCGACGGGACGCGGCGCTGGGTGGTGCAGGCGGAGCCGTCGGGCCTGCGTGGGCGTGTTCCAGCCCAGGACCCCGACCGGGTCGCCGAGGGCGAACCGCGCGTCGAGCACCTCCGGCACCCCGGCCGTGCGCGGGTGGGCCCGCGCGGGCGTCCACGTCCCGGCGGGCACCCGCTCCGACGACGACGACAACGACAACGACGACAACAACGACGACGGCGGCCGGTCGTGCGGCGGGTGGACCTCGTCGCCCACCAGCGTCAGCGAACCGAGACAACCCCGCGCCGCAACGCCTCCGCCGTGACGAGACCGGCGGCGGACGCCCCGACGACCACGACCCCGGAGGGTGTGGTCACGCCGTCCCGTCCAGCGTGATCGCCGCCGCGGGGCACACGCCCGCGGCCTCGCGGACGGCGTCGTGCAGGTGCTCGCCGGGCCGGTCGTCCAGCAGCACCACGACACCGTCCTCGTCGCGCTGGTCGAAGACGTCGGGCGCGACCAGCACGCACGAGCCCGCGCCGCAGCACCTGTCCTCGTCCACGGAGACCTTCATCGGTTGTCGCTCCTTCACCGGCGGGCGTCCGGGGACCCGGCGCCCGCCTCCTGGGTGGTTCTTCCGGGTCGCGCGCCGGTCGCGGTGACCGGTGCCAGCCACAGCCCGGTGATCGCGTCGACCAGGCCGGCGGCCGTGTCCTCCCAACTGGACCTGGAGGTGGGGGTCCCCTCGGCGAGCGCCCGCTCCCGCTCGGCGCACGTGTGCGTCATCAGGGTGCGGGCCATCGCGCTGCGCTCGACGTGCACCGCGAGCGGCAGCGCGGGCAGGCACCGGTTGAGCCCGTCCAGCACCCGCTGGATCGGCTCGGTGGCGAGCGCCTCGTCGACGATGATCTGCCGCAGGCCGGGGTCGGTCATCACCTGCGCGCCGAACCGGGCGTACCAGGTGGGGACGCCGAGGTCGGCCAGGTGCCCGGTGAACGGCCGGATCAGGCACGCCACCCAGTCGCGCACGGCGGCGCCGCGGCCGATCCCGGCGAGCATGCACGACCGCGCCTCCTCCACCGGTTCGGCGTGGCGGCGCACGATCGCGCGCACCAGCTCGGCCTTGGCGCCGAAGTGGTAGCCGACGGCGAAGTTGTTGCCCTGCCCCGCCGCCTCCCCGACCTGGCGGTTCGACACGGCGAACACCCCGTGCTCGGCGAACAGCCGCTCGGCGGCGACCAGGATCAGCTCACGCGTCCCGACCGCCCGCTCGGTGCGACCGCCCGACGTCACCAGCGCACCGGCACTTCGGCCAGCCCGCCCACGACGAGACCGTCCACGCGCTCCAGCTCGTCGACCGCGACGGCGAGGTCGAGACCGGGCAGCCTGCGCAGCAGCACGTCGAGCACGGCCTGGAGTTCGGTGCGCGCCAGCGACTGCCCGAGGCAGGAGTGCGCGCCGAAGCCGAACGCCAGGTGCGCGTTGGGGCTGCGGTCCAGGCGCATCTCGTCGGCGCCGTCGAACGCCTCCTCGTCGCGGTTGGCGGCGGCCAGGTTGCACACCACGGTGGTGCCGCGCGGGACCACGACCTCGCCGACCTCCGCGTCCTCGGTGATGTAGCGCGGGATGCCGAAGCCGGGGTTCGCGTCCAGGCGCAGGACCTCCTCCACGGCGGACCGCACCAGCGTCCGGTCCGCGAGCAGCCGTTCCCAGCGGCTCCGGTCGGCCAGCAGCATCCCGACCATCTTGCCGATCATGTTCGCGGTCGTCTCGTGACCCGCGACCAGCAGGCCCTGCGCGGTCGCCAGCAGCGCGTCGTCCGGCATGACGTGGCCCGCCCCCGCCGCGGCGGTGATCAGCTCGCTGACCAGGTCGTCGCCCGGATCCTCCCGCTTGGTCGCGATGTGGGCCGACGTGTAGGCGGCGAAGTCGGCCTGCGCGGCGTCGACCTCCTCCTGCGTGTACCGGGTCAGGCTCAGCAGGGTGTCGGACCAGTGGGCGAAGCGGTCGCGGTCGCTCGCGGGCACGCCGAGCATCTCGCAGATGACCCACACCGGCAGCGGGAAGCCCAGTGCCGCCTTCAGGTCGGCGGGCGCTCCGGCCGCGACCATCTCGTCGACCAGCTGGTCGGCCATCGCCTCGATCCCCGGCCGCAGCGCGGACATGCGCTTGGCGGTGAACCACCGGCCCACCATCCGCCGCCAGAGCTGGTGCGTCTCCTCGGGCAGCGCCTTCGCCATCGACCCGTTGAACACGCCGCCGGACTCGGTGTCGGACACGCGGGCCGCGTCGTCGGCGTCGAGCCGCCTGCGGAAGCGCGGGTCGGCCAGGACCTGCTTCACGTCGTCGTAGCGCGTCAGCAGCGAGGCGCCGTCGCCGCTGGGCAGCCTGACGTCGGCGACCGGGCAGCTCCTGCGCAGTCGCGCCCACTCCGGCGGCGGCTCCAGCGCCGTCGGCGACGGGATCGGGTAGTCGATGACCTGATCTGCCTCACCGGGTGCCACGTCGACCTCCTCCACGATGATCTCGGTCGACGCCCAGCTAACCGGGTTCCCCATTTTGAGTCAAGCGACTGACTTAAGCATGCTTCCCACCTCGGCGCCCACCGGTCGAGCACGGGGAGAAGTGGATCAGGCGCGGGGCGTGACGGGCGCGAGCCACAGCCCGACGACCGCGTCGACGAGCCCGTCCGCCGCGTCGTGCCAGGTGGCCCTCGGCGTGGCGATGCCCTCGGCGAGGGACCGCTCCCGCTCGGCGAAACCGTGGACCATCAGGTGCCGGGTCATGTCGCCGCGCTCGGCGCGCACCTCGGCGGGCAGGTCCGGGAGGCGGCGGTCGAGCCCTTCGACGACCTGCCGAAGCGAGGGCGTCGCGAGCGCCTCCTCGGACATGATCGCCCGGAACGCCGGGTCCGTCATGACCTGCGCGCTGAACCTGGCGTACCAGGTGGGGTCGCCCAGCGCGGCGAGGTGGCTGGCGGTCGGGTGCACGAGGCAGGCCACCCAGTCCCGGATGTCGTCGGACCCGCGGATCCGCGACACCATCTCCAGGCGCAGCGATTCCACCCTCGACGCGTGCCTGCGGACGATGGCGCGCACCAGGTCCACCTTGGTGCCGAAGTGGTAGCCGACGGCCGCGTTGTTGCCCTGGCCCGCGGCGGCGCTGATCTGCCGGTTGGACACGGCGTAGAGACCCTGCTCGGCGAACAGCCGCTCGGCGGTGCGGAGGATCTGCTCGCGCGTGGCGCCGACCTGCTCCGCCCGCGGCGTTCTGCTGACGTCCGTCACCACGATCACCACCGTACAGGCACGTCGGACACCGTCGACCGACAGTTCGGACAAGCGGGACGCCCGGACCGCCGAGCGCCCGCGGGGCGAGGTCACCGTCCCATTCGGACAGATCGGGCACAGTGAAGCCGACCGACTATTCTAAGTCAAGCGACTGATTTAGATCGGTGCGGGTCGCGCGACCGCTCAGCCGACGCGCAGGCCCGCGACGAGGACCCCCACCAGGCCGCGCGCGTCGTAGCGGTCGTCCTGCTCGGCGCCGATGCAGAGGTTCCCGACACCGCGCATGAGCTGGTAGGCATCCAGGTCGGAGCGGATCTCACCGGACGAGACGGCGGCGTCGAGCAACCGCGCGCAGACGGGCAGGAGGCGGTCGAGGAAGTAGCTGTGCAGCGCGTCGAAGCCCGCGTTGTCCGACCGCAGCACGGCGGCGAGCCCGTGCTTGGTGACCAGGAAGTCGACGAAGAGGTCGATCCACCGCGCCAGCGCGACGTGCGGGCTCGCACTGCTCTCCAGCAGGGCGGGGCCCGCGTCGGCGCAGTCCTCGACCTGGTGCCGGTACACGGCGATGATGAGGTCCGCCCTGGTGGGGAAGTGGCGGTAGATCGTGCCCATGCCGACACCGGCCCTGGCGGCGATGTCGCGGACCGGCGCCTCCACCCCCGACTCGACGAAGACGGCGGCGGCCGCGTCGAGCAGGGTTCCCTCGTTGCGCCGGGCGTCCGCCCGCTTGGGTTTGCCCGTGCCCTCGTCGCCGTCGTCCACCGCGCCGCTCCTCCCGCCACTCGACCCGCCCCGCCACCGGAGCGGAGCCGGACAACCCAACCACGGAGGAGCACCCGGTGCGGTACCGCACCGGGTGCGGGCCGATCGCGCCGCCGACCGCTCCCCTCAGCCCAGCAGCTCCCCCAGCGCGACGAGGAGTTCGCGGCGGCTCTGGCAGCCGAGCTTCTGCCGCATCCTGGTGACGTGGTGCTCGACGGTCTTGCCGGAGATGAACAGCCGGTCGCCGATCTGCTTGTACGTCAGGCCCTCCAGCACCAGCGCGGCCACCTCCTGCTCGCGCTCGCTGAGCACCCCCGTCTCGGACTCGTGCTCGGACGACACCGCGCTGAGCCTGCGCGCGAGTTCCAGCAGCCTGGTGATGGTGGCCCGGTCGGTGGTGCGGATGGCCGCCTGGCCCGCCAGGCGGGAGGCGTCCCAGTGCAGGCCGTGGCCGTGCAGGGCGGTGGCCGTGCGCTCGACCTCGTCGGGCTCCACCGCACCGGTGCTGACGGCCAGCCAGCACTCGGCCGCGTCGGCGAGCACGCGGCCCGCCGGCGTGTGCTCGCGGTGCCGGGCCAGCGCGTCGACCTGGAGCCGGGCCGCCGCGGTGTCGCCGCCGATCAGGTCGGCGTGCACGGCCCACCAGCGCAGCATCACCGACCAGGCGGGCGGGTGGCCCGACCGTTCCAGCAGGTCCCACGCGAGGTCGAGGTGGCCCGCCACCTGGTGGGCGCGACCGAGCCTGGCCGCCGCGGCGACGAGTTCGCCCAGCGGCAGCAGGGTGAACAGGTCCACCGGCTGCACCAGGAGCGCGTGGTAGGCGTTCTCCCAGCCCGCCTCCAGCGCGCGGGGGTCGCTGCGGCGGCGGGCCAGTCCGAGGTCGACGGCGGCCGTGAGGAGCGCGTCCCTGGGTTCCAGGCCGCGCAGCGCCTTGAGCGGCGCCAGCCGCTGGGCCGCGGTGGCCAGGTCGCCGCCCAGCAGCGCGGTGCAGGCGAACAGGACCTGGTGGCGGACGCCGAACACGCCGTGCTTGTCCGCTCCGCCGAGCAGCGTCGCGGCGAGCGGGAGTTCCGCGAGGTGCAGGCACACGTGCGCGGCGAGGGCGGTCGGGCTGTCCGGCAGCAGGTGCGGCGCGCCCAGCGAGTCGGCGACCGACGCGGCCGAGACCAGTGTGGACAGCGCGGTCGCGGGTGCGCTGTCCACACTGGTCAGCAGCCCCCGCGCCATGCGGCGGGTGAGGCCCGCGGCGAGCGTCGGCGCCGCCGGGGTGCCGTCGAGCAGGTCGGCGGCGCGCCGCCACCGCCCGGTGGCCACGTGGGCGATGGCGGCGAGGTCCACCGCCCGCGGGTCGGTGGCGGTGGCGGTGGGCAGCACCTCGGCGCCGCGGGCCAGTTCACCGCGCTGGGCGAGCACGATCGCCGCGACCACGGCGCCCGCGGCGCGCACCCGCTCGTCCCCGGAGCCTGCGGCCAGGTCGGCCGTCCTCAGCGCGGCGTCCGGGTCGCCCGCCAGCGCGTGCGCCTCGGCCGTCAGCGGCGCCAGGTCGACGGCCGAGCCGCCGAGGTCGACGGCGGCGGTGAGGAACCGCACGGCGAGCGCCGGGTCGTCGCGCAGGGAGTCCTGGGCGGCGGCGACGTAGGCCCCCGACTGGTCGGCCACGGCGCCGGGCAGCTCCAGCAGCGACGTCGCGAGCGCGCGGATCGACTGCTTGCGCTCCTGCTGGAGCCGCAGCAGGGTGCGCGCCAGCCCGACCCGTTCCTCCATCGGCGTGAGGACGCGCACGGCGTGCGCCACGATCGGCGGGACGCCCCCGTCGGTGCCGATCACGCTGGCGGCGCGGGCCGCGTCGGCCACGGCCTGCACGGCGTCGGGGGTGGTCCGCAGCGCTTCGGCCAGCAGGTCCAGGTCCAGCGGCGCGCCGAGCACCACGGCGAGCAGCAGGGTGCGGACGTCGGCGCCCAGTTCGTCGAGCGCCGGGGCCAGCGCGCCGACGGGGTCGGTCGAGAGCGCGGCCTCCACGAACGCGGGCACGCCCCCGGTGCGCTGGTGCAGCGCGTGCGGCTGGCCTGCCGAGGGCTGGCGCCCGGTGCGCTCCCGCAGGAAGTCGCCGATCTGGTCCCGCCCCCACGGGTCGAGCCGGACCCGGACGACGGAGGGCGAGAGCGCGGCCAGCAGGACGGGCAGCCGGGGGTTGCGGGTCGGCCGGTGGGCGACGGCGAGGTCGGCACCGGCCTCCACGTCGGCGACGAGGGCCTCGATCGCGGCGTCCGACAGCGTCTGGGCGTTGTCGACCGCTCTCCTGTCCAGCGTGGACAGCAGCGCTGTCTTCCCCGTCCCGGAGGGACCGGCGACCACCACGTGCCTGGCCTTGGCGGCCCGGTCGAGTGCGTCGGCGACGGCGGGGGCGAACACGAGAGCGGACTGGGTCATGCGACGGGCTTCCTCCTCGGTGCGGGTGCTGTCGCAAGGTTCGGACAGGGGGCACCACCGGGTTCATCCCGAGGTCGGTTTACGGGGATAGCCCCGTCCCCTAGTGCTTCCCCCAGTCATCCCCCTAACGGGTTAACTCGTTCGAGACTAGGAGTGTCACCCGATGTGCGCACGGTGACGACGGACCTACCGTTTGGTCTCGTAAGGAACACCGATCCACCTCAGGAGCTCACACAGATGGACACGTTCGAGACGCTGCAAGACTTCGCCCTCCACCTGCTGAACGACTCGCAGGCCCTCTCGGCGTTCCAGACCGCCCCCGAGGCCGCACTCAGCGCCGCGGGCCTGGGCGACGTCTCCGCGCTGGACGTCCAGGAGATCCTGCCGCTCGTCCTCGACTACGCCCCCACGCAGGGCCTCGGCGACCTGACCTCCACCTTCGACACCCTCCCCCTGCTGGAGGACAGCCCCGTCTCCGGCGTCGTGTCGCACGTCGAGGACCTGGCGGGCGACTTCTCCCCCGTGACCGACCTGGGCCAGGGCCTCGACGCCGACGTGCTCGGCGGCGCGCTCGACAGCGTGGGCGACCTCGGCGGTGTCGGCGGCATCGGCGCGCAGAGCCAGGTCACGGACCTCGTCGGCGACATCACCTCCGGCGTCGGCGTCCTCGACAGCACGGACCTGGACTCGACCGTCAAGGACATCACCACCGGTGACCTGACCGGCGTCGCGGACAGCGCCCTGCACGTCACCGACGTGGTCGAGGTCGCCGACGTCGTCTCCGACATCGGCAACGTCGAGGACATCACGTCCGGCGTCTCCGGCATCGGCGACATCTCGGGCATCGGCGACATCACCGACGTGGCCGACCTCGGCGACCTCAACCTCAACGGTGTCCTGAGCGGCAACGACATCTCGTTCTGACCCACCGCCCGGAGGGGCTGGTCCACCGCACCCCGGTGGACCAGCCCCTCCGGCGTGCGCCGACCCGCGTCGGCGCGCCCCCCGCGCAGGGTGACGCTCCGCTTCGTCGACGACCGGGTCCGCGTCAGATCCGCACGGCCCTCCGCACGACCGCCGAGTCGACCGGCCGGTAGCCCGACGGCACCAGGACGGTCCCCTCGGGGCGTGGACCGACGAGCGCCTCGACCTCCGGGGGGAGCCCGAGGGAGAAGTCGGCGACGTCGACCGGGACCTCGGCCCCCTCGGACGCCTCGCAGGTGAGTTCCGCGCCGTCGTCCGCGCCGTAGAACTCGAACACCAGGTTCTCCGGCACGCTCTGGGCCGCGGACTCGACGCGCTGCCCCGCCACCACGCACGCCCGCACCGCCCCCCTCGGCAGGGAGACCTGGATCCGCCAGCCCCTCCGGGGCGAGTCCACCCGGAACCGGACCGTGCGGACGCCGTCGGCGGTCGTGTCGGCGAGCGTGGTCACCGTCGGCTCGGCCAGGGCGAGCGCCGGGGCGGGGGCGCGCAGCACGGGGGCCTTCAGCAGCGGGAACTCGCGGGTGAGCGACACCCGTTCCGGTGCGGCGCCCAGGACCCGGCCGGTCCAGTCGTCGGGTTCGGGGTCACCGGTCAGCCACACCGACCGGCCGGTGGTGGCGTCGCGCAGGTAGAGCAGCCCGTCCGGACGGGGTTCGCGAACGTCGAACCCCGAGACGAGCGCACTGGTCGTGACCAGCACCGCCGCGACCACCGAGGCCACCGCCGCGAGGAGCCCCGGCCGGGGCAGGGCGGTGAACAGCGGCAGCACCAGCACACCGGCCAGCACCGCGACGGCCATCGCCACCCCCACCAGCTTGATCCCCAGCGCGACCGTCAGCGTCGACACGACCGGGGCGAACAGCACCACCGCCACCGCGGGCGCGAGAGCCGCGAGCGGCAGGCTCCCGGTGCCGCGCCGAACCGCCCACCACAGCGCGGGCAGCCCGGCGAGCAGCGGCCACTGGAACAGGTAGGTGGCGCCCGGCACGACGACCGCGACGGCGACCAGCGACACCCCCACCAGCAGCAGCCCGCCCGCGAGCACCTCGGCCGGGCTCCAGCGCCGCACCAGGCGGGCCACCAGCAGCAGGACGGCGGCGGCGACCGTCGTGAACGCGGCGATGAACCACCCCCGGTCGTACGGTTCGGACAGCGGCAGCGCCGCCAGACCGGGGCGCACCAGCGTGAGCAGCCGCCAGAGCCCGAAGCACAGCGCGGCCGTGCCGACCACGGCGCCGAGGGCCGCGCCCGCGACGGCCGCCGCGCCGACCGGCCGCAACCGTCCACGGCGGACACCCACCACGACCAGCAGCACCAGCGCCACCACCGAGACCGCGGCGAGCACGAGCGCCACCCACACCGGGTAGTGCACGAGGACCCGGCCGACCAGGTCGAAGTAGACGGCGGTCCGGTTGTCCAACCGCCGCAGGTCGCGCTCGCCGAGCGCGGCGACCAGCCCGGTCATGGTCTCGCCGTGGTGCTGCACGGTGTCGCGGTCCAGCGTCCCGACGTCGTCGTTCGGCGAGTGGTAGTCGTGCAGGCCCTCGATGAACGCCGCGTTGAGTCCGGTGGCGCCCGCGTCGCGGAAGACGGTGAAGTCGGTGTAGTTCGGCATCCGCAGGTAGACCTCGTAGGCCAGCGAGTTCGCGATCGGCCTGCTGCTCGCCCCGGCGAACGCGTCGACCAGGCCCGCGTTGGCGGTGCTGGTCTCGAACATCACCACCGGTCCCCGGCTGCCGCGCGCCTCCCAGTTCAGCACCGCGCCGAACTCGGCGACCCCGTGCTGCCGCACGAACAGCCGCGCGCCGAGCGAGCCGAGTTCCTCGCCGTCGGTGAACAGGAACACCACGTCGTTGCGCACCCCGCCGGACGCCGTGAGGACCCGGATCGCCTCCAGCATCGACACGACCGCGGCCCCGTCGTCCGCCGCCCCCGGCCCCGTCGGCACGGAGTCGTGGTGCGACACCAGCAGCAGCGCCCGCCCGCCGCTGAGCCCCGGATCGGTGCCGGGCACCGTCGCGACCACGTTCCACGCCACCGCCACCCTCACCGGTTTCCCCGGATCGGCCAGCACGACCTCGCCGGACTCGACCCGCACCCGCGCCCCGGCCGCGCGGGCGGCGGCCACGACGTGCTCGCGCACCCGGTCGTTGTCCGCCGTGCCCAACGGGTGCGGCCGTTGCGCGATCTCCCGCAGGTCGGCCTCCACCCGCGCGGCCGAGAACTCCGTCGGAGGGACGTCGGCCGGGGCGGCGGCGGGCGGGCGGAACGCCAGCAGCGACAGCGCGCCGAGCGCCACCAGGACGACGACCAGCACGACCGCCACGGCTGACGGCCGGACACCCCTGGGAACGTTCGGTTCGGCGGTCATCGGCAGAACCTACCCACGCGGGAGCCCCCGGTGGCCGTCCGACTTCGGCGTCCTGTTCGGAACTCCGCGTTTCCGCCTCGCGGGCACGGGCGCGGGGGCAGAATGGCGTCCGTGCCGCTCCCCCGCCTGCCGCGTCCGCCCCGGCGTCCCGTGCGGACGGCCCTGCGCTTCCTCGTGTGGCTCGTGCGCGAGACGATCGCGGTGTGGCTGGACCTCGACCGGCCGAAGCCCTTCGAGAGCCGCCCCCGGCCCGCTCGGGAGATCAACCGCCGCGCTCGCGAGCGGTAGTCCCGCACGGGCCCGCCGTCGTGTTGGATGGGGTGGGTGACGACCTTCGCGATCGTGGGTTCCGGCTGGCGCGCCGAGTACTTCTGGCGCCTCGCCGCGGCGCTGGACGGCCTGGAGTGCGTCGGCGTGGTGTCGCGCCGGGCGCGGGAGCTGCCGGTTCCGGTCTTCCCGTCGCTGGACGAGTGCCTGGCCGCGAAACCGGACTTCATGGTCACGGCCACGCCGTGGGGCGTCACGCCGTCGCTGGTCGCGGACCTGGTGGAGCGCCGCGTCCCCGTGCTGGCCGAGACGCCGCCCGCACCCGACCTCGACGGCCTGCGCGCGCTGTGGCACGGGGTCGGCGCGAGCGGGCTGGTGCAGGTCGCCGAGCAGTACACCCGGATGCCCGCGCACGCCGCGCGCCTCGCGCTGGTCCGCTCGGGCGCGATCGGCGACCCGACCAGGGTGGACGTCTCCTCGACCCACCAGTACCACGCGGTCTCGCTCATCCGGGCTCTGCTGGGCACGGGCCGCGGCCCGGCGGAGGTGCGGGCCGTGCGGACGACCGCGCCGCTGGCCGACCCCATCACCCGCGCCGGGTGGACGGACCCGGTCGAGGTGAAGCAGGCGACCACGACGATCGCCACCGTCGCGTTCGACGACGGCGGCTTCGGCCTCTACGACTTCACCGACAACCAGTGGCACAACCAGTTGCTGATGCGCCGCCTGCTGGTCCGCGGCACGACGGGCGAGCTGCGCGACCAGGAGGTCGTCCGGCTGGTCGCCGACCGCACGATCGTCCGCACGGAGGTCGTGCGCCGCCAGACCGGGTACGACCTCGACCTCGACGGCTTCGACACCGACCACATCACGTTCGGCTCGGACGTGCTGTACCGCAACCCCTACCAGGGGCGGCGGTGGAACGACGAGGAGATCGCCATCGCGACCCTCCTGGAGGACACGGCGGCCTGGGTCTCCGGCGGCGGCCCCGAGCCGTACCCGCTCGCCGACGGCATCCACGACCACCGCGTCGCGCTGGCGGTCGAGGAGGCCGCGGACGGCGGCGCGGCGGTCCGGGTGGACGTCGAACCCTGGCGGTGAAACGCCCTGGCCTGCTAGTTCGCCGTCCTACGACCTGAAAACCGGTCGTCAGACCGTAGCGCGGGATCGATTCACGGGGTAGAAATGTCCAACTCGATGGGAGCGCTCTCTCGGCCCTACCGCCGCAGCGTGGCTCCCCACTCCCCCGTGAACAGGCAGGTCGACGATGATCGTGCGTCGCATAGGCTCCCCCGCCGGAGCGCTCCCCGTCCCGCCACCGACCACCCGACTGAGAGGACGATCCGCATGATCTTCGCGGGCTCCACGAAGCGGCGACTCGGCCGCGTGCTCACCCTCGGCCTGGTGGTGACGCTGGCCGCCGCGACCACCGCGACGGCCGCTCCCGACACCCGGTCGCACGGCGGCAGCGCTCCCAACTTCGGCGTCAACACCACGGTGTTCGACCCGAGCACGCCGGTCGCGCAGATCCAGGCGACGCTGGACGCGACCTACGCCAAGCAGGTCGACAACGAGATGGGCACCGAGCGGTACGCCTACCTCTTCAAGCCGGGCACCTACGGCACGGCCGAGCAGCCCCTCCAGATCAAGGTGGGCTACTACACCGAGATCACCGGTCTGGGCGCGGCGCCGACCGACGTCGTCATCAACGGCAAGGTCGAGGTCTACAACCGCTGCCTCGCCGACGGCGGCACGAGCAACTGCCTGGCGCTGGTGAACTTCTGGCGCACGATCTCCAACCTGACGGTCAACGTGAACGCGACCGGCCAGGACGGCTGCCGCTCGACCGCGAACTTCTGGGCCGTGTCCCAGGCCGTGTCGATGCGCCGGGTGAACTTCACCAACGGTGGACTGTCCCTGATGGACTACTGCACCGCCGGTCCGCAGTACGCGAGCGGCGGGTTCATCGCCGACTCGAAGCTGCCCGCGACCACCAACGGCTCGCAGCAGCAGTGGCTGACCCGCAACAGCGAGGTCGCGAGCTGGTCCAACGGCGTGTGGAACCAGGTGTTCTCCGGTGTCGTCGGCGCCCCCGACGACTCGGCGTTCCCGGACCCGCCGTACACCACGGTCGCGAAGACGCCGGTGAGCCGCGAGAAGCCGTACCTGTTCGTGGACGCCAAGGGCAAGTACAACGTCCGCGTGCCCGCCGCGAAGCAGAACACCTCCGGCACCTCCTGGTCCGCGGGCGCCACCGCGGGCCGCACCATCCCGTTGAGCGACTTCTACGTCGCGAAGCCGACGGACTCGGTGCAGACCATCAACTTCAACCTGCTGATCGGCAAGAACCTCCTGCTCACGCCCGGCGTCTACGACATCGCGCGGAGCATCGAGGTCCGGCTGCCCAACACCGTCGTCCTCGGTCTCGGGCACGCCACGCTGACCGCCGTCAACGGCGCGATCCCGCTGGACGTCGCCGACGTCCCCGGTGTCGTCGTCGCGGGCGTCACGGTCGACGCGGGTCTGAAGGAGTCGCCGGTCCTGCTGCGCGTGGGCAAGAAGAACGGCTGGGCCTGGAGCAGCGCGTCCAACCCGACCACGCTGTCCGACGTGTACTTCCGCGTCGGCGGCCCGCACGTGGGCAAGGTCGACACCGCTCTCGAGGTCAACAGCGACGACGTGCTCATCGACCACACCTGGGTGTGGCGCGCGGACCACGGCGTCGAGGGCTTCACCGACACGCAGCGCTGGAACACCAACACCGGCCGCCAGGGCGCCGTCATCAACGGTGACCGCGTGACGGCGACGGGCCTGTTCGTCGAGCACTTCCAGAAGTACAACACCACCTGGAACGGCGACAGGGGCACGACCATCCTGTACCAGAACGAGCTGCCGTACGACCCGCCCACGCAGGCGGACTGGATGAACGGCCCCGTCGAGGGCTACGCGGGCTACAAGGTCGGCGCGAAGGTCAAGACGCACTCGCTCTTCGGCGCGGGCGTCTACGTGTTCAACCAGAACAACCCGACCATCCACACGGAGAACGGGTTCGAGGTGCCGAACACCCCCGGTGTGAAGCTGCACCACATCATGACCGTCAACCTCAGCGCGGGCGTCGTGGACCACGTGGTCAACGGCGTCGGCGAGGCGGCCGACATGACCAAGGTCGGCGTGCCGGTGTACGTGAAGGACTACCCCGCGGTCCCGTAGGGGCACGGGTGTCGAACGGGCCGGGGGCTACGCGCTCCCGGCCCGTTCGGCCGTGCAGACCGTGAGCCGCAGTTCGGGGTCCTCGTCGAGCCGGAACGTGGCGCAGTCGTGGACCACCCCGTGCAGGGTCTTGCGGCCCGCTCCCCCGCCGACCACCTCGTGCGCGTCCCACCAGCCCTCGAACTCGGCGGAGCCGGTCGGCGAACGCCGGGTCCGGCTCCCACAGGTCGTACGCCACCCGGAACTGCGCCACGGCGTGCGCGGCCCCCTCCTCCCACCCCGCGCCGAACGACTCCCGCGCGGCGGGGTCGAGCAGCAGGTGCTCCAGGACGTTGTCGGGCACGCCGCCGAACAGCTCCTCGGCCGCGGCGTCGCGCACCAGCAGGTCCCACCGGCGGCCCGTCACGTAGGCGGGCTCGGCCGGCGCGGCCACCACCCCCCGCGTTGCCTCCGGCACGACCTCGCACTCGAACGGCCTTCGCTTCCCGTTGCGCGCCAACGCTTCCAGGTGCGCGCGTTCGGGAGCGCTCCCCTGGCCTACCGGACGCCGTCCACCCGCCCCACGAACTCCAGGACGGCGGCGGCGAGGGCCTCGGGAGCCTCCTGCGCCACCAGGTGCCCAACGCCCCCGAAGCGCACGGAGGTGACGGCTCCCGCGGTCACCTGGCGGAAGGTCCGCTCGGTGGCGGGAGCGCCGGAGGCGTCGACGGTGAGCACCGGAACGGTCAGCGGCCGCGCTTCGGCAAGGGCCCTGGTCCGCCCGGCGTCGGTGAAGATCGACCGGTAGAGGTGCTCCGTGCCCCGCCAGCCGTTCGGCCGCGCGTAGGTGCGGGCGAACTCGTCGACGTCGTCGTCGCCGATCACGCCCTTCGCCCCCGTCATGGCGGGGAAGGCCCACTCCGCGATGAGTTCGCGCTCGTGACCCGCCAGCAACATCCCCGGAATGCCCGGCGCGCCGAGGAACCCGACGTGCCACGAGCCGCCGTGGTTGACGTCCGCGAGGTCTTCGAGCCCGTAGCCCGCCAGGGTCGTCTCGACGGCGGTGAGGCTGCGGACGTCCTCGGGGTGCGCGGAGGCGAAGCGGAAAGCGAGACCGCCGCTGATGTCCTGGCACAGGACGTGGACCGGGCCGACGCCGAGGTGCTCCACCAGGTGGTGCAGGTCCTCGGCGAACGTCGCTTCGTCGTGGTCGCCCTCCGCGGTGCTGGAATCGCCGAACCCGCGGAGGTCGACGGCGAACACCCGGTGTGCCGCCGCCAGCAGGGGGATGACCTCGCGGAAGGCCCACCACGTCTCCGGCCACCCGTGGACCAGCAGGACCGGAGAGCCCGAGGTGCCCGCCGAGACGTGGTGGAGCCGGGTTCCGTTGACGTCGGCGAGGTGGTGGGTGACCCCGGGAACCGTGGCACCGACCGGATCGATGACGGGCATGGGCGCTCCTCAATTGGACAACCTTGGTTGTCCAAACCATAGACAACCAAGGTTGTCGTTGTCAAGGTGACCTAAGCTGGGCCCATGTCGCGCCCCGGCTCCGACCTCGCCATGCTCCTGCTCGGCGGGTTCCGCGCCTTGGCCGATCGGGCCACCGCGGAACTCGTCGCCCGCGGGTACGACGAGGTGCGGCCCGTTCACGACTTCGCGTTGCAGGCGATCCTGTCGGGCGCGGACAACGCGTCCGAACTCGGACGGCGGATGTCCGTCACCAAGCAGGCCGCCGCGAAGACCATCACCGCCCTGGAGGAGCGCGGCTACGTGGCACGGGAACCCGATCCCGTGGACAAGCGCCGCATGCGCCTCTTCGTCACCCCGCACGGGCTGGCGATGCTCCGCGAAGGCACCGCGATCTTCGACGACCTGCGCCGGGAGTGGGAGGAGCGGGTGGGCGCGGTTCCCCTCTCGCAGCTGGAGAGCACGCTGAGGCAACTGGTCGACGAGAGTGCCGACTACCGCCACCACGGGACCGAGTGGATGGCGTAGGACCCCTTCGCCCCCACCCGACCACCGCGCCCCGAGCAGGTCGCCCACCGGCGGTCCTCGCGGTCGACCGACGACGACCTCGCCACCGTCGATCGACCGCGGTGCGCCGTCCACGACCCCGCCCGGCGTGCCGCCCCCTGGTCACCGCGCGCTAGTGCAGCACGTCAACGCCCTCCGGCAGCGCCGAGAAGGCCGTGCGGTCGTCGGTCAACAGGGACAGCCGGGCCGCGCCGATGTCGAAGAACATGCCGATCACCTTCAGCCGTCCCTCGGCCACGGCGTCGCGCACCACCGGCAGGCGTTCCAGCGACGCCACCTGGACGGCGACGTTCACCATGGACAGCCGGTCGGCCACGGCGCCCGAGCGCGGGTCGGCGGGGTGGCCCGCGCGCAGGGCCGCGAGGCTGCCGACGCCCGAGCGCAGCCAGCGGCCGACCGGGTCGTCGGAGCCCGCGGCACCGTCGAGCAGCGCCTTCATGCCGCCGCAGCCGGAGTGGCCGCACACGACCAGGGCCGGCACGCGGAGCACCTCCACCGCGTAGTGCACCGAGGCGCCCACGCCGTCGTCGTCGAGCGGGGCGAGGTTGCCGACGTTGCGGACGGTGAACAGGTCGCCGGGGCCGCTGGCGGTGATCACGTTGGGCACGATGCGGGAGTCGGCGCAGGTCAGGAACATCGCCTGCGGCTCCTGCCCGTCGGACAGGCCCTCGAACACCGGCCGCAGCAGAGGGGCCGACCGCCGGTGGTACTCCTGCACGCCCGACACCAGCGGGCGGGCGGCCTCGTCGTGGTCGCTGTGGCGCTGCGCGGGAACGGACGTCTGCCACGACGACCACGGGGCGAACCAGCGCGGCAGCGCCGCCGCCGGACCGCCTCGCGACATGCCGCTGCGGACGCCGGACACCTCGTCGACGTGCACGACGCCGCCGGTCTTCTCGTGCTGGTCGCGCCACATCGCCAGGTGCTCGTAGGTGGCGTGGTCGAGGAAGTCGACGGCGAGTTCGACGTCGACCGGGGCGCCGTCGGGGACGTGGGACAGCACCCGCGACAGCCTCGGGATCGACAGGAAGCTCAGCGTGCCCTCGACCAGCACGGTCCAGTGGTCGTGCCCGCCGGGCACGGGCGTCCTGGACACCTTCAGCTTCGCCCACACGACCCGGCGCAGCATCAGCGCCACCGACAGGGAGAACCCGATCAGCACGCCCATCAGCAGGTCGAGGAACACGACGCACCCGACGGTCGTCAGGTACACGAGGAGTTCGGACTGGCGCCGCGCCGTGCGCACGTCGGCGACCTTCAGCAGCTTGATGCCCACGTAGACCAGCAGACCTGCCAGCGCCGCCATCGGCACCTGCTCGATCAGGCCGACCAGCGCCAGCGAGAACAGCAGCACCCACACGCCGTGCAGCACGGCCGACGCCCTGGTGCGCGCCCCCGCGGCCACGTTGGTGGAGCTGCGGACGATGACACCGGTGACCGGCAGCCCGCCGAGCAGGCCGGACACCGTGTTCGCGGCGCCCTGGCCGACCAGTTCGCGGTCGAGGTCGGCGGCCCTGCCCCGGTCCTTGAGCTTGTCCACCGCGACCGCCGACAGCAGGCTCTCGACGCTCGCGATCACGGTCATCGTGAACACCGCCAGCGCGACCGCGCCCCACCGGCCGTCGGGGAGTTCGGGCAGCCGCACGGAGTCGAGCACCGAACCGGGCAGGTCGACCCGCGCCACGTCCCAGGACAGCGACCAGGCGAGCAGCGTGGCGCCGACGATGCCGACGAGCGAGGCCGGGACGGCGCGCACCGCGGGAGGCGTCAGCGGCCACACCAGCAGCACGGCCAGCACCACGAGACCCACGACGGCCTCGCCGGTGTGCACGCCGAGGAGCTGGGCGGGGAGCTGGGTGATGTTCTCCCACGCCCCCGTGCCCGGCGCGCCGCCGAGCAGCACGTGCAGCTGGGCCAGCGCGATCGTGACGCCGATGCCCGCGAGCATCCCGTGCACCACGGCGGGTGAGATGGCGAGCGCCGCGCGCGCGACCCGGCTCAGCCCCAGCACGACCTGGAGCAGGCCCGCAGCGACCGTGATGGCGCAGGTGACGGCCCAGCCGAACTGCTGGACGAAGCCCGCCACCACCAGGGTCAACCCGGCCGCGGGTCCGCTGACCTGCAAGGGGGCTCCGCCGAGGAGTCCGGCGACGACACCGCCGACGACCGCGGCGATGAGGCCGGCCGTGACCGGGGCGTCGGAGGCGACGGCGATGCCCAGCGACAGCGGCATCGCCACCAGGAAGACGACGAGGGACGCGGACAGGTCGTGGCGGGAGTCCTCTCTGATCCACCGGCGCACGGCGGTGCGGCGGGGTTCGCGGGTCGAGGGCGCGTCGCGTGGTTCCACGTGGGGTCCTCCGGGAGAGCAGCGGTGGTCCTGGCCGGCGCACCACTGGGCCGTTGAGCGGTATCGGCTCCGCTCACGTGCCTCCAAACGGCGCAAATGTCCGATTGGTTCCCACCCTACGTGTTCGTGCGATTGCTCACAGTTCCTGCCCGGTTGGGATCGCGGAGGGGCGGTCGGGTGGACCGCCCCCTCCGGCGCACCGTCAGCGCTCGACCGGGATGACCGTCCCGCCGACGTGGCGGCGGTTCTCGGCCTCGTCGATCATCGCGGCGGCGACGGTCGCCCGGCTGACGCGGCCGGGGAGCAGCCGCCGGGGCGCGTCGGCGAGACCGTGCGCCCGGCGGTCGGCGCTCAGCGGGCCGTTGGTCAGCGGACCGGCGTGGAACACCGTGCCGCCCGCGGCGAGCACCGCCGTGTCGGCGGCGACCTTGTCCTCCAGCTCGCTCTTGAGGAGCACCCGCAGCAGGGTCCTGGTCACCGGCCCCGCGACCTCGGCCGACGTGCCGGTGCCGAGCGCGCCCAGCCAGATGATCCGCTCCGGCCGCGCCCGGACGAGCGCCCTGGCTCCCGCGGTGAGCACGCCGGGTTCCTCGCCCTTCGCGATGCCGAGTCCGGAGAGGACGACGGAGCCGTCGGGCACGACCCGCGCGAGGGAGTCCGGGTCGCGCAGGTCGGCGGCCACGCGGGTGAGGCGGTCGGAGTCCGCGACGGTGACGCGGCTCGGGTTCCGCGCGACGGCGGTCACGGTGTGGCCCCGGTCGAGCGCCTGGCGGGTGAGTTCGAGGCCGGTCGCGCCGGACGCGGCCAGGACGGTGATGTTCACGAGGTCCCCGCGGTGGACAGGGCGTCGAGGACCGGGCCGTGGACGCCGGGAGCGGCGGCCACCACGTCGGTGCTCGCGACGGTCCACGGCACGCCCTGGAGGTCGGTGACCACGCCGCCCGCCTCGGTCACCAGCAGCACGCCCGCCACCAGGCCGGAGCGCACGTCGCTGTGCTGCCAGAAGGCGTCCGTCCGACCGGCGGCGACGTGGATGAGCTGGAGGGTCGCGGGCACGGACACCCGCAGCACGCTCCCGGCGGTCAGCAGGGCGGTCACCGAGCCGCCGATGCTCCGGAACGTCTCGACGCTCTCCCCCGGCCGCGCCTGCCCGGTGCCGACCAGCGCCCCCAGCAGCGCCGTCTTCCTCGACGGTCGCAGCGGCACACCGTCCTGGTGGGCTCCCCCGCCCTCGACGGCGGTGTAGGTGGTGCCCGTCAGCGGGAGGTGGACGACCGTGAGCACCGGCCGGTTGTCGCGGACGAGCGTGGCGGTCACACCCCAGTCGGTCAGGCCGTGGACGTGGTTGATGTTGCCCTCGGCGGGGTCGGTGACCCACCACTCGCCCGGCGGCAGCGGACCGCCCGCCAGTTCGTCCTCCACCCAGCCGGAGCCGGGGCGGGCGGCGAGCAGCGGCTCGCGCAGGACGTCGAGCACGGCGTCGTCGTTGGCGTTGATCGCCGCGACGATCTCGTCGAAGGTGGTCAGCGTCGGGGGTTCGGTCGTGAAGCGCTTCTGGAGCAGCGCACCCGCCGCCTCCACGATGGGGACGACCTCGGCCAGGAGCGCGGTTTCGTTGTGGGACATGGGGTTCCTCGTTCCGTTCGCTGGTGTTGGCACCAACCTATGAGCGCCCAGACATAACGGCAAGTGCATCCTTGCTCATGATAGATTTACTCTCATGCAACTGGATTTGAACCTGCTCACGGCGCTGGACGCCCTGCTGGAGGAGGGCAGCGTCACGGGAGCCGCCGACCGGCTGCACCTGTCCGCGCCCGCGATGAGCCGCACGCTCGGGCGCATCCGCCGCGCGACCGGGGACCAGATCCTGGTGCGCACCGGCCGGACGATGACCCCGACGCCCCACGCGACCGCCATCCGGGAGGAGGTGCACGCGCTCGTCCAGCAGGTGCGGACCGTGCTGTCCCCCGAGCGCGAGGTGGACCTCGGCACGCTCGACCGCGTGTTCACCCTGCGGTGGCACGACTCCATCACGACCGCGGTCGGCGCCGAGCTGCTCACGGCGGTGCGCGCCCAGGCGCCGGGCGTGCGGCTGCGGTTCCTGGTCGAACCGCTCGCCGACACCGACGACCTGCGGCGCGGCCACGTGGACCTGGAGACGAGTTCCGACGAGCCCGAGCTGCCCGAGATCAGCCGAGAACTGGTGGGCCGCGACCGCCTCGTCGTCCTGCTGCGCGCCGACCACCCGCTGACCGCGCGACCGCTGACGCCGGAGGCGTACGCGGCGGCCGAGCACATCACCGTGTCGCGGCGCGGCAGGCTGCGCGACCCCGTGGACGACGTGCTGGAGGGCACGGGGCTGCGCCGGGCGGTCGTCGCGGCGGCCCCCACCACGCTCGCGGCCGTGCGGCTGGTGCACCGCACCGACCTCCTCACCGTCGTCGCCGAGCGCACGAGCAGGGCGCTGGTCGCCGACCTCGGCCTCGTCGCGCTGCCGCTGCCGGTGGCGATGCCCGACGTGCCGCTGTACCTGGCCTGGCACCAGCGCTACGACGGCGACCACGCGCACGTGTGGCTGCGGGGGCTGGCGCTGGCGGCGCTGCGGGCGCTCCAGGCCGATGGGGCATCATCGACCGGATGAGGGACGACGAGGGACCCGCGCTCGCCCGGCACCTGTGGGCGCGGTACGAGTCGGTGCACGCGCTCGTCTACTTCCACCCGACGGCACTGGCCGCGCTGGAAGCCGTGGGGCTGCGGGGTTTCTGGCGGGGCTACTTCGCCCAGCGGGCGGCTCCGCTCGGCCCCGTGGGCGAAGCGGTGGTGCGGGCGTCGTTCTTCGGGTTCTCGGCCGCCATGACCGCCCGCGCGCTGCCCGCCGTGTGGGCGCTCGCCTCCCCGGCCGCGGCGCTGGCCGCCCGGCTGGACGGCGCGGGGCGGGCGCTGGCGGAACTGCTGCCCGACCTCGACGACCGGCTCGCCGACGAGCTGTGGGCCGTGGCGTCGGCCCTGCCGTGCGACGGCCGGGTGCTGGCGGCGGCGAACGCGGCCGTGCCCCGCCCGGACGACCCGCGCGAGCGCCTCTGGCAGGCGACCGCGGTCCTGCGCGAGCACCGCGGTGACGGCCACGTGGCCGCGCTGCTGGCGGAGGGGCTGACCGGGATCGAGTCGCTGGTGCTGCGCACGGCGTCCGACCTGGACCGCCGGGTGACGCAGGCCGCGCGCGGCTGGACCGACGAGGAGTGGTCGGCCGCGGCGGAAGGCCTGCTGGCGCGCGGTCTGCTGCGCGCGGAGGACGAGATCGGCGACGCGGGCCGGGCACTGCTGGCCCGCGTCGAGCGGGTGACCGACGACCTGGCCTGGGACGGCTGGACGCGGGCGGGCGCCACGGTCGCCGACGCCCGGCGCCTGGTGCGGGAGCTGCGCGGCCCCGCGCTGACGTGCCAGACGGCGCTGCCCGCGACGCACCCGATCGGGCGGCTGGAGATCACGGACTGAGCGGAGGCCCCCCGGAGGGCCTCCGCCGCCGTCACGCGATCGAGCAGGCGGCCCCGTTCAACGTGAACGAGGTCGGTGCCGCGGTGTTGCCGGTGTGCGTGGCCTGGAAGCCGATCCCCGTGGACGCGCCCGCGGCGATCGTCCCGTTGTACGAGGCGTTCTTCGCGGTCACCGCCCCGCTGGTCGGCGTGTAGGTCGCGTTCCAGCCGGACGTGATCACCTGTCCGCCGGGCAGCGTGAACGCCAGCGTCCAGCCGCCGTCCACCGAGGCGCTACCGGTGTTGGTGATGGTGATGTTCGCGGTCAGGCCGCTGTTCCACGCGGTGGTGGTGTACCCGACCCGGCACGCCCCCGCCGGCGGGTTGGTCGTGGTCGTGGTCGTGGTGGTCGTGGTGGTGGTCGTCGTCGTCGTGGTCGTCGACCCGCCCTGGTCGAGGCCGAAGAACTGGATCACCCGGAGACCCATGCCGGTGGCGTACACGTTGTGGCCGACGCCCTGGAGGGAGATGGCCTCGACCCCGGTCCCGTAGCGGGTGCGGGTCCAGCCCGACTGCGGGCTGTCCGTGGACGTCGGCGTGGTGGACACGCCGTGGACGTTCGTCCACTGGTCGATCTCCTCGCCGAAGTTGGGGTAGCGCAGGGTGTCGTCGGCGGTGCCGTGCCAGAGCTGCATCCGCGGCCTCGGCCCCGAGTAGCCGGGGTAGGCGGACCTGGCGATGTCGCCCCACTGCTGCGGGGTCTTGAGCACGGTCCCGTTGGCGCACGCGCTGTTCCAGCCGGACCCGTCCGTGGTGGCGAAGCAGCCGTCGGGCACGCCCGCGAACGCCGCTCCCGCCTGGAACACGTCCGGGTAGTTGGCCAGCATGACGTTCGTCGTCATGGCACCGGAGGAGACGCCGGTGACGAACACCCTCGCGGGATCGCCGTTGTAGCGCTGGAGCGCGTAGCGCACCATCGACACCAGGCCGACGGGGTCGCTGCCGCCGTCGCGCTTGAGCGCCTGCGGCGACGACACGTCGAAGCACTGTCCACTGCGGGTCGCGGACGGGTAGACCACGATGAAGCCGTACTGGTCGGCCAACCGCGCGAACTCGGTGCCGGAGTGGAACGCGGGGCCCGTGCCGGTGCAGTAGTGCACCGCGAGCAGCACGGGCGGTCGGGCGGCGAGGCGGTCCGGCACGTAGATGTGCATCCGCAGGTTGCTCGGGTTCGTGCCGAACCCGGTCACCTCCGTCAGCGCCGCGGCCGACGCGGGTGGAGTCGGTGGTGCGACCAGCACGGCGAGCACCGCGGCGAGTGCGGCGACGAGGACTCCGAGGGTTCTCGCCACGACGGCGCCGTGGCGGGCAGGGGGTGGAGAGGTGCTGAGGTGCATCCTTCCTCCTTGAAGGATGGCGGCCAGGGGCGGCTTCACCGTACTGCCGCGTCAGCTCTTTGGGCGCGTAGTTTCGAGTGGTTTCGAGTCTCATTTGGCGATCTGACTAGCGCAAATGTCGAATATGCCATTCGACCCGGTTCGAAACTTTCCCATAGTCTTCGAAAGTTTTGGTCACGGTGGACCGACTGCCGCCCGCCGTTCCTTGACATCGCGCGCGCCGGTGAGAAGTCTGATCCCGCTCCCAGCCGATCATCACCAGAGCCGGACCCGCCGTGCGCGCCGGTCCGCGCGAGAGGGCGAAGTGACCACCGCGGCCCCATCCCACAGACCTTCCACGCGCAGGGCGGTGCTCGCCGGGACCGCCCTGGCCACCGTCGCCCTCGTGGTGACCGCGATCCTGGTGTCGACCAGCGGCGCGGAGAGCACCCCGTCGCAGACGGGCAACGCGACCCACTTCGCCGGGTTCGACTCCGCCTACGGCGGCTGCGGGCTCCCCCAGGACGTCCTGGACTCGCCGGACTTCGTGGCGCTCAACGTGTTCGACACCCCCGGCGACTACGGCCCCCACCCGAGGCCGCTGCCCGCGTCGGAGTCGCACCGGATCGGCCGGTGGGAGAACGGGCGCAACTGCGGCCGGTACGTCCAGGTCACCATCGGCGACTTCTGCACCGGGGTGAACGACGGCGCGCAGGGGAAACCGTTCTGCCGCGAGGGTTCCTGGATCGCCGACGACCTCAACGGCGCCACGCTGACGATGGTCGTGGCCGACGGCTGCGCGGCGCCCACCGCCTGGTGCCGCGACGACCCGGACCACATCGGACTGTCCACGACGTCGTTGACCAGGTTCACCAAGAACGGCGTGTCCGTCGGCCACATCGACCCGAGCCGCTGGAACAACCGGCACGTGTCGTGGTCCTACGTGCCGACCCCGCGCTACAGCGGCGACCTCGAACTGGGGTTCCTGCGGGGTTCCCAGGCCTCCCGGCCCGTGCTCGCGGTCTCGCACCTGCCCAACGGCATCCACGGCGTGGAGTACCTGGGCCCGGACGGCACGTGGCGGCAGGCGCAGCCCAACGAGGACATGGGCCAGGCCTTCGTCATCGGCCCGGCGAGCGAGGGCGGGACGGACTACCGCGTCCGCGTGCGCGACGTGTCGGACGCGCTGGTGCAGCAGGGCAGGGTCTACCGCTTCGGCCTGCCCGCCGCGTGCTCGCCGACGTGCGCCGACGTGTACACGAAGGTCGACCACAGCACGGAGGAAGGGCCTCCGACGTCCTCGGACACGTGGACGACCGCGCCGATGGCCGGCACCACGCCCCCCGCGACCACCACCACGACGACCGCCGAGCCGACCACGACCACCACCGACGCGCCCGTGACCACCACCGCGCCCCCGGCCGCGACGACCACCACCACCCGCCGCCCGGCCGAGGCGTGCACGGCGACCTACTCGGTGGGGAACTCGTGGCAGGGCGCCCACCAGGTCGAGGTCGTGGTCCGCAACACCGGCTCGCGCCCGCTGTCCGGGTGGCGGGTCACCTTCTCGATGGCGGGTTCGCAGCGGCTGACCAACACGTGGAACGCCTCGGTGACCCAGTCGGGCAGGCGGGTGGCCGCGACCAACCAGGGCTACAACGGCACCCTGGCACCGGGCGCGTCCACGGGCTGGGGCTCGATCGTGTCCGGTGCGGACGAACCGGTGGCCGGCCTGACCTGCACGCCGCGCTGACCGTCACGCCTGCGCGGTGGGCCGGACGACGATCTCGTTCACGTCCACGTCGTCCGGCTGCTCGATCGCGAACACCACCGCCCGCGCCACCGCGTCCGCGGGCATCGCCACGGCGTCCCGCACCGCCTCCAACCGCGCCCTCGTCGCCGGATCCGTCACGGACGAGGCGAAATCGGTCGCCGTCATCCCCGGCGACACCACCGTCACCCGGAACCCGTCACCGGCCTCCTGCCGCAGACCGTCGCAGATGGCGCGGACGGCGAACTTCGTGCCGGAGTAGACCGCCTGCCCCGGCACGGTCTTGAACGCCGCCGTGGACGCCGTCGCGACGAACTGGCCCGACCCCTGCCGCCGGAACACCGGCAGCGCCGCCGCGATGCCGTTCAGCACGCCCTTGACGTTGACGTCGACCATGGCGTCCCAGTCGTCGACCCGCAGCTCGTCCAGCGGCGAGACCGGCATGACCCCGGCGTTGTTGACCAGCACGTCCAGCGCGCCGAACCGCTCGCACGCCAGTTCGACCAGCGCGGCCACGTCCTCGCGCCGCCGCACGTCCGTCGCCGCCCAGGCCACGTCCCCGCCGGAGGCGGCGATGCGCTCCGCCAGCGCTTCGAGCTGGTCCGGCCCCCGCGCGCCGAGCACGACCTTGGCGCCGTGGTCGGCGAGGCGCAGCGCCGTCGCCTCACCGATGCCCCTGCTCGCTCCGGTGATGACGACGACCTTGCCCGTGACTCCTGACATGGGGTTCCCTTCCGAGTGACGATGTAAGAGGGCTATCGCCAGCTAAAGTAAGTGGCCTATCGCATCGATGTCAACCGGGAGGCCGAGTGACCGGCACGGCGCGCCGCTACCACCACGGCGACCTGCGAGCGGCGCTGATCAGCACGGGTTACGACCTGCTGGCCGAACACGGGCTCGCCGCTTTCTCCGTCGCGCGGGTGGCGCGCGAGCTGGAGATCAGCACCGCGTCCCCGTACCGCCACTTCCCCGATCGCGACCACCTCCTGGCGGCCGTCGCCACGCGGGCCGCCGAGGAACTCGCGGCCGAGGTCGAGCGCGCGGTCGACGCGGCGGGCCCCGACCCGGTGGACCGGTTCGCCGCGACCGGGGGCGCGTACGTGCGGTTCGCGGCCGTCCGCGGGGCGGGGTTCAACGTCATCTTCGCGGCGGAACTGCGCGGGCTGCACGACGAGGCCCTGTCCGCCGCGGGCCGAGGGCTCATGGACCGGCTGCTGGACCTGGCCCGCGCGGCGGTCGGCGGGGACACCGAGCGCTCGCTGTGGCTGCTGGAGCAGCAGGTGGCGCTGGCCCACGGCTACGTGGCGCTGCTGGCGGACGGCTTCTTCGTCCGCCCCCACCAGACCGTCGACCACCTGGCGCGGCAGGCGACCGAGGCCGGTCGAACGCTCGCGCGCGGGCTGGCCTAGGGGCGACCCAGGCCGCAGCGGTCACAGGATGAGAACGTGAACATCCCACCAAGTGGACCTTGACCCAGCTTCAGCGGGCGTCCTACGGTCGAGCTGACAAGGGAATGTTATCGCTAACATCACTTTTGGCCCCTGCCTGGGGTGCGGGTCCACCGATGCGTCCAGCGGCACCCCGTCGCGGGTGGTCAGCCTGGTCGCCGCCCCCTCCACCACCAACCCGATCGAGACGGCACGGACCGCGGCGGTGGAGCCGACTCGGCGGTGGTCGATCCGACCCGCCTGACCCATCGAACCGACAACGGAGACGGTCATGAGTCGAAGAGTCCTGTCCGCACTGCTCGGGCTGCTGGTGTTCAGCGGCACGACGGTCGCGCCGAGCCCCGGAACCGCGTCAGCGGCCACGTACTCCGGGTACGTCATGGGGTACTTCACCGAGTCGCCGAACTTCAGCGGCGCCAACTACGGACTGCACCTCGCCGTCAGCCAGGACGGCCTGAACTGGACACCCCTCAACCAGAACAACCCCGTGGCGACACCGACGCAGGGCACGCAGGGCCTGCGCGACCCGTTCATCCTGCGCAAGCAGGACGGCACGTTCACCGTGCTCGCCACCGACCTCAAGGGCACCGACTGGAGCCTGCAGAACCAGTACGTCCACGTGTGGGACTCGACCGACCTGAGGTCCTTCACCGGCTACCGCAGGGTGAAGCTGCACTCGATGCCCACGCACTCCTGGGCGCCGGAGGCGTTCTGGGACGCCTCGCGCGGCCAGTACGCGATCATCTACTCGGCCGTCAACGGCGGCCACGACGTCATCATGGTCAACTACACCACCGACTTCACGACGGTCGGCGCTCCGCAGACGTTCTTCGACCCCGGCCACGCGGCGATCGACGGGCACCTGCACTCGGCGAACGGCGTGAACCACCTGTTCTTCAAGAACAACACGAACGGCACGCTGCTCGCCGCCCGCTCGTCCTCGCTCGCCCCCGGCAGCTTCACCACCTACGGCGGACCGGTCTCCCACGGCGGCACGGAGGCGCCGATCGTGGTGGCCTCGCTGACGTCCGGCACGCGGTACCTGTGGGGCGACACGTACACGCCGAACGGCGTCTTCTACGCCTGGCAGACCACGAACGTGGGCGGCACGTGGACCCCGGTCGACCAGCGGTCGTACACGCAGCCGCTGAACTCCAAGCACGCGACCATCCAGCCGATCACCGCCGCCGAGATGTCCGGGCTGCTGTCGAGGTGGGGCACGCCGACGTGGAACCGGCTGAAGTCCTACAACTTCCCGGACCGGTACGTGCGGCACCAGAACAACGTGGCCCGCGTCGACACCTACCCGTTCGAGCCGTACCAGGACCAGCAGTGGCGGATCGTCCCCGGCCTGGCGGGCTCCGGGGTCTCGTTCCAGTCGGTCAACGTCCCCGCGAGCTACCTGCGGCACTCCGGCTACGCCGTGGTGCTCGCGCCCGACGACGGGTCGGCCTCGTTCGACGCCGACGCGACGTTCACGCCGGTGGCGGGTCTCGCCGAGTCGAGCTGGACCTCCTACCGGTCGCACAACTACCCGGACCGGTACCTGCGGCACTCGGGTCACGTGCTGCGGATCGACCCGATCTCCACGGCGACCGACCGGCAGGACGCCACCTTCCGCGTCGGCTTCTGAGGGGTGCGGTGACCCCGGCCCCCCCCGGAGGCCGTGGTCACCGCACCGGGGACCCGGCGCGGGGGGTGGCGGCCCCCCGCGCCGGGCTGCGGACCGGTCAGGAAGCCGTGCAGCTCGGTTCCATGCCGGTGCCGGCTCCGGTGGCCTGGAAGCCGAACTCGGTCGACTGCCCCGCGGACACGGCGCCGTTGTAGGCGACGTTCGACCACGAGTTCCCGTTGCGCTGGACGTTCCACGAACCGGTGACCGTGGCACCGGACGGCACGGCGAGGTTCACCGTCCAGCCGGTGATGGCCGCCGATCCGGCGGTCACCTTGACGGTGGCGACGAAGCCGCCGTTCCAGGAGTTCAGCGACACCGAGGCCGTGCAGCCGCCGGGTCCAGGGGTGGTGGTCGTGGTCGTGGTGGTCGTCGTGGTCGTGGTCGTCGTGGTCGTCGTGGTGCCGCCGCCCGCGTTCAGGGCGTTGAGGGTCGAGGTGTAGGCGGCCTTCTTGTTCCCGGAGCCGTCGAACAGCAGCGGGGTGCCCGAGGCGCGCCACGAGTCGGTGTCGCGGATGCCCCACACGGTGATGCCGGTGCAGCGGGCCACGGCCAGGCACGCCGACACGACGCGCTGGTAGTTGGCCGCCTGCGCCGACCCCGAACCCTCGATGTCCAGTTCGGTGATCTGCACGTCCACGCCGAGCGCCGCAAAGCTGGACAGGGTCGTCTGGTAGTTCGACGGCACCGGGCTCTGGGGGTTGAAGTGCGACTGGAGGCCGACGCAGTCGATCGGCACGCCGCGGGACTTGAAGTCCTGCACCATCCGGTACACGGCCTGGGTCTTGGCGTGCGACCAGTCGTCGGTGTTGTAGTCGTTGTAGCAGAGCTTGGCGTTCGGGTCGGCCGCCCGCGCCGCGCGGAACGCGGCCTCGATCCAGTCGTTGCCCGTGCGCTGGAGGTTCGAATCCCGCCGAGCGCCCGAACTGCCGTCGGCGAAGGCCTCGTTCACCACGTCCCAGGCGTAGATCTTGCCCCGGTAGTAGGTCGCGACCTGCGTGACGTGGTTCAGCATCGCCGAGCGCAACGCCGACCCGCTCATGTTCTGCATCCAGCCGGGCTGCTGCGAGTGCCAGGCCAGCGTGTGCCCGCGCACCCGCATCCCCTGGGCCCGCGCGTGGTTCACGATCCGGTCGGCGTTGCCGTAGGAGAACTGGTTCTGGTTCGGCTCCGTCGCGTCGATCTTCATCTCGTTCTCGGCGGTCACCATGTTGAACTCGCGGTTCAGGATCCCGACGTACGTGGAGTCCGACAGCTTGTTGGCCGCGACCGCGGTACCGAAGTACCGGCCGGTCTGAGCCGCCGACGCGCCGAGCGTGGTCGCCGCGGAGGCGGGCGGGGCGGCGGACGTGGCGAGCACGAGCGCACCGCCAGTGGTGGCGACCACCAGGCTCGACACGAGCATTGCTCGTGACACTGACTTCGATGTCAGTTTCATGTGTTGGCACCTTCTGGGGGAGCACCTGTGTGTTGCGCAGGTGGGGTTGGCAGGGACCAAGCTCCGGCAGGCTCAGGCACCCGGAGTATTGACCGAAACATATAAGCCTGACAACCCCGGATCAGACCAATTCGCGCGGGCGAACCGGGGCTTTAGCACCGCTCCGGCGGGCTGGATTCCTGGCGAGCGGCCCTACAGCCAGGATGTTTCGGCGGAGCGACCCGAAGTCTCACGCCGAAGAGTTTCGCTCATTTGGACGAAACTTTTGCCTGCGGACATGCCCGGCGGCCGGTGCGCGGAGGGGTGCGGGGCGAGCGAGGAGACGGGCGGTCGAACGGGGACGGCGGCGGCGTGCGCGGCGGCGGGGAGCGGCACCGCTGTCGGGGACGCGGGGCGGTCGAGCGGGGAACAGCGGCGCCGTCCGGAACGCACGGCGGGCGGGCGACGGCACCGACGGCCAGGCGGGAAGCGGGTACCGATGTCAGGCACGCGCGGCGGCCGAGCGGGGAACGGTGCCGCCATCAGGGACACGCGGCGACCGAGCAGGGAACGGTGCCGCTGTCATGAGCACTCGGCGGCCGAGCAGCAGGCCGTACCGCCATCAGGGACACGCGCGACCAACCGGCAGTGCCGCCGTCAGGAACGCGCGGCGGCCGAGCAGCGAGCCGTACCGCCATCAGGAACTCGGCGACCGGACAGGAAGCCGTACCGCCGTCAGGAACACGCGGCCGAACGGGAGGCCTTACCGCCGTCCGAGCGTCCGGACCGCGGTGCCCCGTCCTCAGTGCGCGGCGGCGGGGCCCGCAGGGGACGAGGGGTCAGCGGGGGCCGCGGCGGCGGACCGCTCCGAACGCGAGCACGTCGCCCTGGGCCAGCAGGGCTCGGGCGAGGTCGTTGGCCTCGGTCGGGGTCAGGCTGAGCCAGGCCTCGCCGCGACCGCTGCCGTCGGGGCCGACGCGCAGCGTCACCCGTCCGATCGGCGTGGGGGCGCTGAGCTGCATCCGCCCGACCGCGATCTGCCTGCCGCACTTCGTGGTCAGCGCGGCGCCCTCCGGCGACCCGGATCGTTCGAGCATCACCCACACCCTTCTGCTGGAGCTTCTCCCCTCGCGGGTACCGGGTTCAGCGCGCACGCGGCTCGACCTATTCCCACCGGTGTCCGAAGAGGACGGGTCACCGATCCAGGCGGGCCAGCTGGTCGGCGGACAGGCGGAGGTCCGCGGCGGCCACGTTCTCCTCCAGGTGGGCGGGGTTCGCGGTGCCGGGGATCGGCAGGACGACCGGCGAGCGGGCCAGCAGCCACGCCAGCGCGACCTGGGCGGGCGTGGCGCCGAGTTCGTCGGCGACGGCCCCGACCGCCGCGTCCGTCGCCGCGCCGAGCACCGGCCGCCACGGCAGGAACGCGATCCCCGCCGCCCCGCACGCCCGGAGCACGGGTTCGTGCTCGCGGTCGACGAGGCTGTAGCGGTTCTGCACGCTGGCGACGTCGACGACCCCGCGCGCCTGCTCCAGTTCGGCGGTGGTGACCTCGGACAGGCCGATCCGGCCCACCTTGCCCGCGTCCCGGAGGTCGCGGAGCGCGCCCACCTGGTCCACGAGCGGCACGCCGGGGTCGACCCGGTGCAGTTGCAGCAGTTCCAGCCGTTCGACGCGGAGCCTGCGCAGGGCCTGGTCGACCTGCTCGCGCAGCACCTCCGGCCGCCCGTTCAGCTCCCACCCACCGCCGGGTCCCGTCCTGGCCACCCCGACCTTGGTGGTGACGAGCAGGCCGTCCGGGTACGGGTGCAGGGCCTCGGCGAGGAGTTCCTCGTTCGCTCCCCCGCCGTACAGGTAGGCCGTGTCGATCAGCGTGACGCCCAGGTCGACGGCCCGTCGGACGACGGAGACGGCGGCGGCGCGGGCGGAGTCCGGTTCGGTCGGCAGGTGCATCGCGCCGAACCCGAGGCGCCGCACCTCCAGGTCCCCGGCGATGCGGAAGGTGATCGACACGCGGCCACGGTACCGGCCGTGGTGGAGTTCGCTCCACCACGAGGACGCCCCTTGCCTGCACTGATTTCCGCGAGATCCGTTCCTAGCCTTTGAGCATGACCTCGACCCACGCCGCGGACACCGACCGCGTCCCCTCCACCAGCTTCCAGGCGCTGGTCCAGCGCTTCCCGCTGATCACGTTCTTCACGCTCGCCAACGCCATCAGCTGGATCGCGTGGACGCCGTACATCCTGTCGCTGGACGGCTTCGGAGTCCTGCACTTCCGCTACCCGGACCTGCTGATGGGCAACCAGCTCACCGCGATCCTGCCCGGCGCCTACCTCGGCCCGCTGACCGCCGCGTTCACCGTCACGGCGATCACCGAGGGCCGCGAGGGGCTGCGGCGGTGGCGCAGGCGGCTGTTCCAGTTCCGGGCAGGCGTCGGCTGGTACGCGTTCGCGCTGTTCGCCGTCCCGATCGCGGTCCTGGCGGGCACGGCGGCGATGCCGGGTGCCGAGGAGGCGATGCGCGTGCCGTCGCTGACGGTGCTCGCGATCTACGTGCCGATGCTGGTGCTCCAGTTCTTCACCACCGGCCTCGCGGAGGAGCCGGGCTGGCGCGACTTCGCCCTGAGCCGCCTCCAGGAGCGCCACCGGCCGATGCTCGCCACGGCCATCCTCGGCACCCTGTGGACCATCTGGCACCTCCCGCTGTTCCTCACCCCGTGGGGCGGCCCGGACGTCGACGCCGAGACGATCGTCCGCTTCGCCGTCCTGGCGATGGAGATGAGCTTCCTGATCACGCTGGTCTACAACAAGGGCCGCCAGAGCCTGCCGCTCGTCATGCTGCTGCACTGCTCGATCAACAACTTCCAGTCGGTCGCGTTCGCCGAGATCTTCCCCGGCGACAACCCCGACTGGCTCTGGGGCCCGGTGCTCGGCCTCGGTGTGCTCGCGCTGGTCGTCATCGTCGCCACCAGGGGCAACCTCGGTTACACCGCGCCCGTCCGGTCGAAGGTCGAGGTGTCCGCGTGAGCCGCGCGCTGACCACCACGTCCGTCGGCACCAGCGCCCTGCGCCTGGAGTCGGTGACCAAGACCTACGGTTCCGGGGAGAGCGCGGTGACCGCGCTGCGCGACGTGTCCATCGCGCTCGACCGGGGCACGTTCACCGCGGTCATGGGACCGTCGGGATCGGGCAAGAGCACGTTCCTGCACTGCGCGGCGGGGCTGGACCGGCCGACGACCGGCAGCGTCCGGCTCGGGGACGTGGAGCTGGCAGGCATGAAGGAGGCCGCGCTCACCGCGGTGCGGCGCGACCGGGTCGGGTTCGTGTTCCAGGCCTACAACCTGATGTCCGCGCTGACCGTCGAGGAGAACGTGGCGCTCGTGCCGAGGCTGTCCGGGCGCGACGTCGACCGGGCGTGGCTGCGGGAGCTGCTGGAGCGGGTCGGGATGGGCGACCGGGTGGGCAGGCGTCCCTCGCAGTTGTCCGGCGGCCAGCAGCAGCGGGTCGCCATCGCCCGCGCGCTGGTGAACCGGCCGGAGGTCGTGATGGCCGACGAGCCGACCGGCGCGCTCGACACCCGCACCGGCCGTCAGGTGCTGGAGCTGTTCCGCGCGCTCGTCGCCGACCTGGGCCAGACCGTGCTCATGGTGACCCACGACCCGGTCGCCGCCTCGTACGCCGACTCCGTGGTGTTCCTCGCCGACGGCCGGATCGCGGGCAGGCTGCACCACCCGACCGCGGCGCAGGTGTCCGAGCGCATGACCCACCTCGGGGAGGTGTGACCCGTGTTCTCCCTCGCCTGGAGCACGATCAGGGCCCGCCGCGGCGGCTTCGTCGCCGCCTTCGTCGCGCTGTTCTCCGGCGCCGCGGTGATCACCGCGAGCGGTGTCCTGCTGGAGTCCGGCCTGCGGGCCGGTGTCACGGCCGAGCGCTACGCCGCCGCGACCGCGGTGGTCGGCGGCAGGCAGGCGCACGTCGTCGCCGAGGGGCCGGACACGCCGTTCGCCGAGCGCGTCACGCTGCCCGCCGACGTGGCCGAGCGGGTCGCTCGGGTGCCCGGCGTCGCGAAGGCCGTGCCCGAGCGCACCGTGCGGGTGACCGTGCCGTCGGCCGCGGCGGGCGTCCCGGTGTACGCCCACGGCTGGTCGTCGGCGGAGCTGGCGCCGTTCTCGCTGACCGGGGGCAGGCAGCCCGAGGCCCCCGGCGAAGCCGTGCTGGACCAGGCGCTCGCCGCGAGCGCCGGGCTGTCCGTCGGGGACACGACGACGATCGCGGTCGGTTCCGTCCCCTCGGAGCACCGCGTGGTCGGGCTCGTGTCGGCACCCGCGCTGACCCGGCAGTCCGCCGTGTTCGTCACCGACGCCGCGGCCGGGGCTCTCACCGACCGGATCACCGCGGTCGGCGTGCTCGGCGCGCCCGGCGTGGACGCCGACGACCTGGCGGAGCGGATCACCTCGACCGTCACCGACGTCCCGCTGACCGCCTACACCGGGGCCGGGATCGGCGACGTGGAGTTCCTCGACGTCGGCCAGGCGCGGAGCCTCCTGACGATCCTGTCCTCCTCGCTCATGGGCACCGTCGCGATGGTCGTGCTGTTCGTGGTCTCCTCCACGCTCGGCCTGTCGATCCAGCAGCGGCGGCGGGAACTGGCGGTGCTGCGGGCCATCGCGGCCACGCCGAAGCAGGTCCACCGGATGATCGGCGCCGAGATGCTCCTGGTGTCGGTCGCGGGTGGTGTCCTCGGCAGCCTGCCCGGCTTCGCCGTGGCGGGGCTCCTGCGGGACGGGTTCGCCGCCGCGGGCGTGCTGCCCCCGGACTTCACCCTCGCGATCAGCCCGCTGCCCGCGCTGGCCGCGCTCCTGCTGTGCGTGCTCGGCGGTCTGACCGCGGGGTACTTCGCGGCCCGGCGGCTCGCCGGGGCCAACCCGGTGGACGCGCTCGGCGAGGCCGCGGTGGAACCCGCGGACCTCGGCACGACCCGGCGGGCGTTCGGCGTCGGCTTCATCGCGGTGGGCCTGGTGGTGGGCACCGTCGTGCCGCTGCTGGTGCCCGGCATCGCGGGCATGAGCGGCGCCGCGGGCTCCGTGCTGCTGCTGATGGTCGGCACGGCCATGCTGGGCCCGCACCTCATGCGGGTCGCCACCGCCACCGCCGCGCCGCTGCTCAACCGCAGCCGGATCAGCGGCTACCTCGCGGTCGCCAACACCGGGGCCAACGCCCGGCGGCTCAGCGGCGCGGTCGTCCCGCTCGCGCTGGCCGTGGCGATGGCGTCCGTGCAGCTCTTCACCATCACCACGGCCGACGCCGCGGCGGCCGACCAGGTCGAGGCGGGTGTGACGGCGGACTTCGTGCTCGCCGGACCGTCCGGTCTGGCCCCGGAGATCGCGGACGCCGTGCGGCGGGTGCCGGGTGTGCGGCACGCGTCGCCGGTCGTGCGGAGCCAGGTGCTGCTGGAGCAGAGGGTGTTCGACCAGGTCGAGGCGGAACCCGCCGCCGCGCAGGGCATCGCGCCCGAGCACGTCGGGGACACCGCGGACCTCGGGGTGACCTCGGGTTCCCTCGACGACGTGCGCGGCGACTCGATCGCCCTCAGCACCGCCGCCGCCGAGAGCACGGGCGTCGGGGTGGGCGGAACCGTGCGCGCGTTCCTCGGCGACGGCACGGGGAAGGACCTGACGGTGGTCGCGCTCTACGCCAACGGTCTCGGGTTCGGCGACGTCACGGCGTCGCGCGACCTGCTCGCCGCGCACACCGCGACCGGGTTCGACGACTCGGTCCTGGTCTCCACCGCCGACGGGGCCGACTCCGCCGGGGTCGGTGCCGCGCTGGGCGAGCTGGCGTCGAAGTACCCCGGCCTGGCCGTGCTCGACCGCACGGCGTTCGCGGGCGCGGTGCGGGACGCGCGGGACCAGCAGTCGTCGACCAACCTGATCGGCAACGGCTTCCTGCTGCTGTACCTGGTGATCGCCGTGGTGAACACGCTGGTGATGGCCACCGGGGCGCGGCGGCGCGAGTTCGCGATGCTGCGGCTGATCGGCACGAACCGCAGGCACGTGAGCCGGATGATGACGCTGGAGGCCGGGATCGTGGTCGGCGCCGCCGTCGTGATCGGCACGACGGTCGCGGTGGTGCCGCTGATCGGGATCAGCGTGGCGACCACGGGGCGGGTCCTGCCCACCGTCGACCCGGTCGTCTACGGGGTGATGGTGCTCCTCACCGCGGTGATCGGGTTCTCCTCGATCGTGCTGGCCACCCGGTCGGCGCTGCGCGGCCGTCCCGTGGACGCGGTCGGGGCGGGCGCCTGAGGTGACCCCGCGGGTGCTCGTGCCACGATTGTCCGTCCCGTCGTCCACAGAGGAGCCGTCGATCGTGACCGTCCCCGCCCCGGACCGGCAGTGGCGCGACGCCTGGCGGTTCCTCGCCTTCACCGCGCTCGTCGGGTTCCAGGCCATGGCCGCGCTCCTGGCGATGGTCGTGTGCGTCGCGATGATCGTCACGCTGCCGCTGCTGCCCCACGTCATCCGGTTCGTCCGCGGCCTCGCGGCGCGCGAGCGGGACCGCGTCGGCCGCTACCTGGCGACCGCGATCCCGCCGCCGCCACCGGGCACCAGCGGCAGCGTCGCGGAGGTGGCCACCAGCCTCCACGACCGCAGGGACGCCCAGTGGCTCGCCCTCCAGGGCACCCTCGGGCTGCTGGCGGGGTCCGTCGCCATCGGCTCGCCAGCCGGTCTGGCGCAGAACCTGTTCATCGCCCTGTTCTGGCCGTTCCTGCCCGGCGCGACCAGCACGGTGGACACCCCGGTGGACTCCTGGGCGGGCGCGGGCGTCGCGGCGCTCGTCGGGCTCGCGTACGGCCTGCTGGGCGTGTTCCTGGTGCCGCCGCTGGCCCGCTGGTGGGCCAGGGCCAGCGCGGCCCGGCTCGCCCCGCCGCGGCGGTCGCTCACCGAACGCCTCGCCGAGGTCACGGCGACGCGGGCGGCGGCGCTGGAGGCGCACGGCACCGAGCTGCGGCGCATCGAGCGCAACCTGCACGACGGCACGCAGAACCGGCTCGTCGCGGTGGTGATGCACCTCGGCATGGTGGAACGCGCGCTGTCCCGCGACCCCGCCGCGGCGCTGCCGATGGTCGCCTCCGCCCAGAAGGCGGCCACCGACGCCCTGGCCGAACTGCGCGAGGTGGTGCGCGCCATCTACCCGCCCGTGCTGGTCGACCGCGGGCTGACGGGCGCGGTGGCGTCGCTGGCCGGGCACTGCGCGATCCCGTGCGCGGTGGAGGAGCACCCGGTCCCCCGGATGCCCGCGGCCGTGGAGGCGGCGGCGTACTTCGTCGTGGCGGAGGCGCTCACCAACGCCGTCAAGCACAGCGGGGCCGACCGGATCACCGTCAGCCTGCGCGAGGAGGGCGGCGCGCTCGTCGTGGAGGTCACCGACGACGGCCGCGGCGGAGCCGACCAGGAGCACGGCAGCGGGCTGGCGGGCATCCGGGGCCGGGTGGCGGCGTTCGACGGCTCGACCAGGATCGTCAGCCCTCCAGGTGGACCCACTGTGGTGAGGGTGGACATCCCTGCGGGACCATGAGCCGTGCGCATCGTGATCGCCGAGGACGACGCCCTGCTGCGGGAAGGCCTGACGCACCTGTTGCGTGCCGAGGGCATGGAGGTCACCTCCGCCGTCGACAACCCCGATGACCTGCTGGCCGCGCTCGCCGCGGACCTGCCGGACATCGCGGTCGTCGACGTCCGGATGCCGCCGACGTTCCGCGACGAGGGCCTGCGCGCCGCGGTCCAGGCCCGCAAGCAGTGGCCCGGTCTCGCGGTGCTCGTGCTGTCGGCGCACGTCGAGGAGAGCTACGCGACCGAACTGCTGGCCGACGGCGCGGGCGCGGTGGGCTACCTCCTCAAGGAGCGGGTGGGCAAGGTCGCCGACTTCCTCGACGCGCTGGAGCGGGTCGCCGCGGGCGGCACGGCGATGGACCCCGAGGTGGTCGGCCAGCTCCTGGTGCGCCGCCGCTCCGACGACCCGCTGCAACGCCTGACGCCCCGCGAGCGCGAGGTGCTGGGGCTGATGGCCGAGGGCCACTCCAACGCCACGATCGGCAGCACGCTGGTGATCAGCGACGGCGCGGTCCACAAGCACATCGGCAACATCTTCACCAAGCTCGGCCTGCCGACCACGGACGCGGGGCACCGCAGGGTGCTCGCCGTGCTGGCGTACCTGAAGGCGTAGCCCCGCGGCGGGTCAGGTGAGCGAGGCGCGGCGGCGCACCCTGGCCACCGCCACGTACAGGTGGCAGCCGACGCACACCCCGAAGACCGCGTTCAGCAGTGCCGCGGCCAGCGCCAGCGCCGTGGCCGTCGTGCCCAGCGCGACCGACCCCGTGGCGTAGCCGACGGCGCCCACCACGGCGAAGGCGCACCCGACGCCCTGGGAGAACCGGAGCGGCCCCTCGCTCTCCATCCCGGCGGGCGGGGGGAGCCGCGACTGGAGCGTCCGCCGGTAGGCCACCCCGTACGGGTTGAGCTGGAGGCCGAACACCGCGCACAGCCCGAAGAGGAACGCCTGGGCGAGCAGCACCCTCGGGCTCTCGGCGACCAGCCCGACGGCCAGCACCACGCTCGTCATGGCCGCGGTGAACCGCACGCCCCTCGGGTCGACGCCGCGGGCGGGCTCGCGCACTTCTCGATCGGCCATGACGCAAACCAATCCCGGTCGCGGTCCACCAGTCAAGATCGAATCGGATACTTCGCCCGATCGGTCGACCTGTCCCCCGGCTGTCACAAAGCTGTCCGAAAACACCGGACCACCCGAACCCGCCCCCCTTGCCCGACGGCACCGCAACCGCGGATATCGACGAGCAGGTGAAATCATGAATGGCCGAGTCATCCCATGTTCGCTCCTCCTCGAAAGACCCGTCTCAATTCCTCCAGCCACCCTTCGCCATTCCCGCCAAGCAGGACAGAAGTGACATCACCGCACTACAGCGGGATGAAACGTTTCTGGATCGCTTACTCAACAGCAGAGAGAAAACCGAAGATGTTTTCGAAAAATCGCTTCCGACACCCGAGACGAGGCCTACACTCGACCCCGCCGATCACGTCCGCTATTCAACGCGATTGGGAATCGCACAGGGACGAAGAATTCACGAATGGCACAGGATAAGCAGTCAGCGGCACACGGGGACCGAGATGCGGATCGACATGGTGGCGGCGTCGTGGGAGAACGACCCCGTCGAGCAGAGGGCGCACGTGGCGGGGCTGGCGGGCGCGCTGAGCGGGCACGGGCACGACGTCACGCTCTACACCCGGTGCGACTCCCGCGCCCTGCCCGAACGCCGCCGCACCCAGCACGGCTACGACGTCGTGCGCGTCCCGGTGGGTCCGACCGCGCCGCTGCCCAAGGCGGAACTGCTCCAGCACCTCGACGGGATCGCGGCGTACCTCGACCGCGAGTGGGACGAGCGGACCCCCGACGTCGTGCACCTGCACTCCTGGATGTCCGGCCTGGCCGTGCGCGACTCCCGCGCGCCGCTCGTGCAGTCGTTCCACGCGCTCAAGGTCGTCGAGGACCGCTTCCAGCGCTCCACCGGCTCCGCGGGCCGCTGGCGGATGGCCCTCGAACGCCTGATCGCGATCTCCGCCGACCACGTCATCGCGGCCAGCAACGACGAGCTGGACGAGTTGGAGCGGATCGGCGTGCCCCGCTCCCGGATGTCGCTGGTGCCGTGGGGCCTCGACCCCGACCAGTTCCGCCCGGACGGCCCGATCGCCTCCCGCGGCCACCGGTCCAGGGTGCTCGCGATCGGCGAGGTGGTGCCGCGCAACGGGTTCCACACCGCCATCGACGCGATGACCGTCGTCCCCGGCGCCGAACTGGTGATCGCCGACCCGGTCCGGCGCACGGCGCCCCGGGTCAACCCCGAGGTCGGCAAGCTGGTCAAGTACGCCGAGAAGCGCTCCGTCGCGCACCGGGTTCGGTTCACCGGCGAGGTGACGACCACGGCGATGCCCGCACTGCTGCGCTCGGCCGACGTCGTGGTGTGCGCGCCCTGGTACGAGACCTCCGGCATCACGTCGCTGCGGGCGATGGCGTGCGGCATCCCGGTCGTCGCGGCGAAGGTGGGCGCGCTGGTGGACACCGTCGTCGACGGCCTCACCGGCGTCCTGGTGCCACCGCACGACCCCGTCGCGCTCGGACGGGCGGTGCGCGACCTGCTGTCGAACCGGCTGCGGTGCCAGTTCTACTCGATCGCGGGCACCGACCGGGTGCGGGCCTACCACTCCTGGGACCACGTCGCGGCGGAAACGGTGCGGGCCTACCGCCAGGCAGCCGCGCCGAACTCGGCGGCGGCCGAGGGGACCGGCTGACCGGCCCCCAACCCCGCGGTAACACTGCGCGATCTATCCATCACGCAGGGACAAGGGGGCGAACATAACGGATCGATAACACCGAGAACACGGTTGAGGTACGTCGAACCGACTGTCCGTATGCCCCTCTGAGCGGGTCGTCGAACGCCGCGCTCGAAGCACCCCGACGACAGAGGTGAGCAGCAGATGAGCCGGACCGGTGGGCGGCACCAGATCTCCCGCAGAACGAAGTTCGCCACGTTCGGCGCGGCCGTGGCGATCGCGGCCGGTGCCGTGGTCGTGGTCACGACCACCGGCGACGACGAGGCCTACGCGGACGGGGTGGACAGGTCCCTGTTCGTCGACATCACCAAGGTGAAGCCGAACGTCAAAGCCGTCCAGAAGCAGGGCAACGCGTCCAGGGGCACGTTCACCGTCAACTGCGGCACGAACAAGAACGGCCACTTCAACGGCGACAACTTCATCGCCGCCCCCGGTGTCGAGAACGGCGCCCAGCACCTCCACGACTACGTCGGCAACCTGTCGACGAACGCGTTCTCCACCAACGAGAGCCTGCGCAAGGCCGGTACCACCTGCAAGAACGGTGACAAGTCCGCCTACTTCTGGCCCGTCGTCCGGATCGACACGGAGGACGAGGAGGCCGAGGCGAAGGTCGACCAGAACGCGCCCGCCGCGAACGACCAGGCGGCCATCGCGAACGACGTGGCGGCCAACGAGAGCGCGGCGCCGCTGCCCGAGAGCGCGACCGCGACCGCGAACCCGCCCGCCAAGGTCGAGGAGCGCAAGGAGCAGGCCGCCGCCGACAAGAAGGACAAGGAAACGCCCCGCGTGGTGTGCCCGGACGTCGCCAGCAAGCTGGAGGACGTGCCCGACGCCGCCGTGCAGGAGGTGTCCAAGCAGCTCGCCGAGGTCGACAAGATCACCGAGGACGCGGACAAGAAGCTCGCCGCCGAGGCCGCGGGCGCGCCCGTGGTGAGCCAGGCCGAGGCCGCGGAGGTCCTCGCCCCGGTGGCCGACCAGCGCCAGGCCGCCCTCGACAAGATCATCGAGGAGCTGAAGAAGCTCAGCGACCAGGTCGCCAACCTCCAGAAGCAGATCGACGAGCTGAAGAAGCTCGGCGAGTGCGGCATCAAGGACGAGAACAACCCCGCCCCGGTGCCGGACGGTTCCGAGAACAGCGAGAAGCCCCCGGCCCAGACCCCGCCCGCCGCGGACGAGGACGAGAACAACGAGCTGCCCGGCAACGACGGCGTGATCCAGCGGCCGGAGAAGGCCGAGATCACCTTCCGCGGCAGCCCGGTCGGCAAGGTCACCGCGATGCCGAAGTTCCTCCGCGTGCTCTACGGCGACGCCAAGATCTCCATCAACGGCACCAAGAACGCCCGCGACTCGTGGACCTGCTCCGGCTTCGAGGACAAGGTGCAGATCAAGGAGTACCCGATCTGCCCGCGGGGCGCGAAGGTCAAGCGCATCCACGACTTCCCGAGCTGCTGGGACGGCAAGAACACCGACTCGGCCAACCACCGCACGCACATCGTGTTCCCGGACCCGAACACCGGGAGGTGCGGCCAGGGCTTCAAGGCCGTTCCCCAGCTGCGCATCACCCTGACCTACAACATCCCCAGGGACGTGCAGCGCAAGGGCCAGTACAAGGTGGACGCGTTCCCGACCGAGAACCACAACCCGGTCAGCGACCACGACGACTTCGCGAACGTCATGTCGCAGAGCATCATGAACCGCCTCGTGTGGTGCGTGAACCGCGGCAAGACCTGCCGGGAGTAGCGAGCACGGCGTGAACGACGACGAGGGCCACCCCGCGACCGGGGTGGCCCTCGTCGCGTCGGGGGGTCAGTTCATCTTGGACAGGATCATGTGGTTCCACCACAGGTCCAGCTTGTCCAGGGCCTCGTTCGTGGTCGCCTTGGACGAGACGAGCTGGCCGATGGTCAACGTCTTCGAGTCGACCCACCAGAGCTGACCGGTGCCGTCCTTGACGAAGCACGTGGTGAACTCGCCGGGCAGCGGTCCCGCCTCGGTGCGCCAGATCTCCGCGTAGTGCAGGGGCTGCGTCACCGGGCGGCAGCCGCCCTGCTCGTCGATCCGCGGCAGGTTGTTGTCCTGCACCAGCTTGAGGAAGTACGCGTCCTGCGCGGCCCGGTCGGCGAACAGCCGGAACACCGCCCGCTCCGGCGGCGGGACGTAGCCGTCCACGCCGTTGGCCTCGGTGCACTCGACGGTCGCCAGCTCGCCGCCCCCGCCGTTCTCCTCCTCGACGCACGTGGGGTTGCCGACGTAGGACGTCGGCAGCACGGCCTGGAGCGCGGCGACCGACGGGTTGGGCGGCGGCGGTGGCGACGTCGTGGTCGGCACCGCCGAGGTCGTCGGCGTGGCCGAGGTCGTGGTGGACGACGTCGGCGCGTCCGAGGACCGGCCGGACGCCTGGCCGCCCTCCTTGTCCTTCAACACCACCAGCGAGACCACGACCGCGGCGATCACGAGGACCGCGCCGACGGCTCCGACGAGCACCGCCCGGTCGCGGCTCGACGGACCGGGCCGGGTCGGGGGCCCCGGCGGCGCGGGCGACCACGGCGGCGGCGTCGGCGGGCGGAGCTGCCCGTGCGGCGGCGTCGGGAACTGCTGCCCCCGCGGCGGGGTCGGGAACTGCTGCTGCCCGTGCGGCGGCGTCGGGACCGGGGGCTGGAACCGCGGCGCGACGGGCTGCCCACGGGGCGGGGTCGACACCGGCGGGGCCGCGGGCGCCTGGTCGAGCGCCGCCGCGGCGGCGGCGGCGAGCGCCCCGGCGGTCGGGTAGCGCTGGGCCGGGTCCTTCGCCATCCCCCTGGTGATCACGTCGTCCAGGGCGGGTGGGACGGCCGGGTGCGTCTGGGACGCGCGCGGCGGCGGTTCCTGCATGTGCGCCCAGATCTGGGCGGCGGTGGTGTCCGCGGTGAACGGGCGGCGGCCGGTGACGCTGGTGAACAGCACGCAGGCCAGCGCGTAGACGTCCACGCGGCCGTCGACCGGGCCGCCGCTGAACCGCTCGGGCGCCATGTAGTCGAGCGTGCCGACGACGTCGCCGGACGCGGTGAGGTGGGTGGCCGTCGGCGACGAGCTGCGGGCGATGCCGAAGTCCACCAGGTACACGAAGTCACCGGCGGCGACCAGGATGTTCGACGGCTTGACGTCGCGGTGCACCAGGCCGTCGGCGTGCGCCGCGTCCAGCGCGCTGGCGACCTGCTCGACGATCCGCACGGCGCGGCGGGCGTCCACCGGACCGGTGATCAGGTCGGTGAGGTCACGACCCTCCACCAGCCGCATGTCCAGGTACAGGTGGCCGTCGATCTCGCCGTAGGCGTGGATCGGGATCACGTGCGGTTCGCGCAGCCGGGCGACGATCTTCGACTCGGCGCGGAACCGGGCCCGGTAGTCGGCGTCGGCGTTGAACTGCGCCGACAGCCGCTTCAACGCCACCACGCGGTCGTGGACGGTGTCGTAGGCGCGGTGCACCTCGCCCATGCCGCCGCGACCGAGCAGCTCCTCGATGCGATAGGGCCCGAAGGTCTCCGCCGCCATCGCTCTCCCGGATCTCTCGTCGTCCACCACACCGCATCGACGCAGATGGTAACCGCGCGGTTCCCCCGGAAGGCGCACGCCGGACGGCACTACGATCACGGTGGCGAGCCCCCGAGCTGCGAGGAGACGACCATGTCCGGTGTCGCGGTGGTGACGGGCGCGGGGTCCGGGGTGGGTCGCGCGGTCGCGCGGGACCTGCTGGAGGCGGGCTACCGGGTGGCGCTGGCCGGGCGGCACGCCGACACCCTCGCCGAGACCGCGACCGGCGACGACGTGCTCGTGGTCCCCACCGACACCAGGGTCGAGGAGGCCGTCGTGGCGCTGTTCGCCGCGGTGCGCGAGCGGTGGGGCCGGGTGGACGTGCTGTTCAACAACGCGGGCACGAACGTGCGCGCGACCCCGGTCGAGGACTTCTCGCTCGGGCAGTGGTCCAAGGTGGTCGACACGAACCTGACCGGCACGTTCCTGTGCGCCCGCGAGGCGTTCCGGACCATGCGCGACCAGGACCCGCGGGGCGGGCGGATCATCAACAACGGCTCGGTGTCGGCGTACGCGCCCCGGCCGGACGCCATCGCCTACAACGCGACCAAGCACGCGATCACCGGCATCACGAAGTCGCTGTCGCTGGAGGGCCGCCGGTACGGCATCGCGTGCGGGCAGATCGACATCGGCAACGCCGCGACCCCGTTGACCGAGCGGATGGGCCAGGGCGTGCTCCAGGCCGACTTCACCACCGCGCCGGAGCCGACGATGGACGTGGCGGACGTCGCGACCGCCGTGCGCTACATGGCCGGGCTGCCGCTGGAGGCCAACGTGCAGTTCATGACCGTGATGGCGACCGCGATGCCGCTCGTGGGCCGCGGCTGACTCAGAGCGGCACGCAGGTCAGCGCGACGGCCTTCGGCGCGACCCCGGTGCCGACCATGCCGAAGGTGGTCGACCGGTCGACCTCGATCCGCCCGTTGTAGTCCGCGTTCACCGCGCGCACGGTCCGCCCCCGCTGGGTGACCGCGGCGTCCCAGGAGTTCTCGATCCGCTGGTCGCCGGGGAACGTCCAGTCGACCGCCCACCCCCTGACCGCCTGCCCGCCCGAGTTGGTGATCTTGACGGTCGCCTTGAACCCCTGCGGCCAGCTCTCGTCCACCGCGAGGCTCGCCGTGCAGCCCGCCGGCCCCTGCTGGGCGAGCTGCTCGGCGACGGTCACCTCGAACTCGTCGACCGAGTTGCCCGCGCCGCCGCGCCACAGGTCGAACCCCGCCTCGACGCCGACGAGGTACCAGTCCGGCTTGATCCACGCCCGGCTCGCCGCGTCCTTCCCGAACGCGCGGATGTCGAGGTCCCGCACCGAGGTGACGTCACCGACCCGCTCGTAGGTGATCCGGTTGAGCCCCTGCGCCCTCTCGAACCAGACGTCCCAGCTGGCACCGGAGATCGGCATCCCGCCTGCCACCATCATGCCCGCGGGCCGCGCGTCGCCGTTCGCGCGCAACCAGATCGCCAGCTCGGCCCCGTCGGGCCGCCCGGCCACCTCAGGCCCGCTGTGGAACCAGGCCGTGTAGGCCGCGGCGTAGTCGCCGTCCTCGGCCTGGGTGGTGACCAGGCTGCTGGTCAGCTCGGGCATCCGCGACACCTGCACGGGCAGGCCGCCGCCCTCCGAGCAGACGGTCCCGTGGCAGCCCTTGAGCAGCGACGGCGAGGCGGCGGGCGGCCCGCCGACCGGCAGGTGGTGCTCGGCGCTGTCGACGCGCAGCGCCCGGTCGCCGACCGTGACGCACTGCGCGGTGTCGGCGCCCGTGACGTTGTTGCCCGCCAGGTAGCCCCCCTCCCCCGCGGGCGCGACGTCGTTCTTCCCGCACAACTGCGTTCCAGCGGCCGTCGACGGCAGCGCCGCCAGCAGCACCAACCCCACGGCCGCGGCCAGCACGGCACCACCCACACCGATGGCCGCGATCGTGAGTGACACCCGGAAGGCCAACTGCGCCAACGGATTGCTCATCTGCGCGCTCCTCGGAAGATCCGCATCGTGCCCATCTGGGGAATACGGGTGGACCGCGCGGCCGGTTCAAGCGGGGAGGACGGGCCGGTGCCGCACAGGGCGCTCTCGACGAACGCACAGGGCCCGCACAGCCGCCGCCGTGAGGGTGGTGGTCACAGCCGATCACGAGGAGCGCACGATGACGACCCCCACCGAGCAGGTCCCCAGCGGCCAGGTCCCCGTCGAGCCCGGCGGGCGGCGGCCGTCGCGGTCGCGCACGGGGCTCGCCGCCGCGGCCGTCGCGCTCGCCGTCGCGGGAGGCGGCGCGGCCGTCGTGCACGCGGCGGGCGGGGCGGCGGGCACGGCGGCGGACGTCGTCGAGAGCGACACGGTCACCGTCGTGGCCACCACGTCCGGTGGCACGGCGACCGCCGTGCGGATCTCCGAGACCGCCTGACGCCGAATTCGGTCGCGCCGGACGGGCGCCTCGGGAGAGGATTCGCCGGTCGGTCGGCGGATGAGGAGCGGTGATGGCGGAGCACACCTACCGGGTCATGGTGCGGGGTCGGTTCACCGACCTCGACGAGGCCGGGCGAGCGCGGCTGCTCGCGGAGGTGGACGAGCACGGGCTGCTCACCAACGGGTTCTCCGAGGCGGGGTCGCTGGCCTACGACCGGACGCTGGACTTCTTCAGCTTCCGGATCCAACTGCGGGCGCCCGTGGAGCAGAACGACCGGGCGGTGTGCGACCGCGGGCTGGCCGCGGCGGCGCGCGCGGTGGACGGGCTGGGCGTGGACTTCCGCGACCTGAAGGCCTCTGCCACGGACATGGACCTGGTGAAGGTCCGCCGCAAGTAGCGGGCCGCGGTCGTCGGGGAGCCGCGCGTCACAGCGCGGTCAGGACGGCGGGCCCCCGCGCGGCACACCCGTCACAGCACGGTCGAGACGGCCGGGCCCACGCGCAGCACCCCGTCGCAGCGCACCGGACGCAGGCACCGCACGTCACAGCACGGTCAACACGGCCGGGCCCACGCGCAGCACCCCGTCGTCCAACGGCTCGCAGCGCACCCCACCGCGGCCCCGCAGCGCCCGGTGCGCGCCGGGCGCCAGCACCGCGTCCATCCAGCCGCACGGGCTGGCCGGGCGGTGTGCCTGGAAGCGGACCGGGCCGTCGCCGGAGTCGAGGCTGAACAGCGCGCCGCTCCTCGCCCGCCCGGCGGCGAGGCCGTCGACCGGGAACCCGCGCAGCACGACGTTGCGCCTGGGCAGCAGCGGGTTCGGCACGGCGGACAGGCCCAGTTTCGCGGTGATCGCGTCGAGCGACTCCACGGCGAACACGCTCACCGAGGCCTTGCGGTGCGCGGGCCGCGCGTAGTACCGGTCCCCCACCAGGCCGAGGCCCGCGCGCACCTCCACCCGGTCGCGCGACCCCAGCAGCGGATCGGTCGTCGGGCCGTCCTGCGGACGGCCTTCGAAGGCGTGCACCGGTGACACCAGCAGGGCGATGACCTGGACGTCCACCCGATCGACGGTACACACGTAAGCTCGGTGGCGTGCGAACTCGGCCGACGTTGAGCTGGACGGCGACGGGCGCCCCCCTGCCCCGCACCACCGACCTGGACGAGGTCGTCGAGACCGTCGCCCGCGGGCGCGTGGTCGTGCTCAGCGGGGCGGGCCTGTCCACGGAGTCCGGCATCCCGGACTACCGGGGCGAGGAGGGCAGCCTCCGCCGCCACACCCCCATGACCTACGAGGAGTTCGTCGGCAGCCCGGCGGGCCGCAGGCGCTACTGGGCCCGCAGCCACCTCGGCTGGCGCACCATCGCCCGTGCCGCTCCGAACGCGGGCCACCGCGCCGTCAGCGCGCTGCGCGCGAGCGGCCACCTGTCCGGGATCATCACGCAGAACGTCGACGGCCTGCACCAGGCCGCGGGCGCGCCGGACGCCGTGGAGCTGCACGGCAGCCTCGACCGGGTGATCTGCCTCGACTGCGGCGGCACCAGCCCGCGCGAGGACCTGGACCGCAGGCTGCGCGCGGCCAACCCGGCGTTCGAGGGCACCGCGACGCGGATCAACCCCGACGGCGACGTGGAGCTGGCCGCCGACGTGGTCGCGACCTTCCACCTCGTGGCGTGCGGGGCGTGCCGCACCGGGGTGCTCAAGCCGGACGTGGTGTTCTTCGGCGAGAACGTCCCGCGCGCCCGCGTCGAGCGGTGCTACCGGCTGGTCGACGAGGCCGACGCCGTGCTGGTGCTCGGCTCCTCGCTGACCGTCATGTCCGGCCTGCGGTTCGTCCGGCACGCCGCCAAGGAGGGCAAGCGGGTCCTCATCGTCAACCGCGGCGAGACGCGCGGCGACGCGTGCGCCGCGGTGCGGGTCGACCTGCCGCTCGGCCAGGCCCTCACGGAGCTGACCGAGCGGCTGGGCGTCGCCACCGGCTGAGCTACCCGCTGAACGCCTTCTCCCGGTCCTGCTCCTCGGTCGTCTCGGTGATCCGGCCGACGGCGTAGCGCAGGGTCGGCGGCGCCATCAGCGACGTCACGACGGCCACCAGGATGATGATCGTGTAGGTCTCGGTGGTCAGGACGCCGAGGCGCAGGCCCACCATCGCGACGACGACCTCCACGACACCGCGGGCGTTGAGCCCGGCGCCGAGCGCGAGGCCCTCCCAGTGCGTGAGCTTGCCCGTGCGGGCGCCGATGTAGGCGCCGATGAACTTGCCCCCGATCGCCACCGCGAGCACCAGGACGGCCGCGCCCAGCACAGCGGGCTCGCGCAGCGCGGTCAGGTCCATCCGCAGACCGGCCGTGGCGAAGAAGATCGGGGCCAGGACGGCCATGACGAACGTCCGCAGCGGCGCGAGCTTCGTGCGGTCGAGCAGGCCGGACGAGCTGAGCAGCACACCGCAGACGAACGTGCCCAGGATCGGTTCGAGGCCGAGCGCGTGGGTGCCCGCCGCGGACAGGACGAGCAGCAGCACGACGACGGCGACGGTCACGCCGGGGTCGCTGGACCTGTTCGCGTACTCCAGGCTCTTGCGCACCAGCGGCCTGCCGATCAGCAGGGCCACCACCGCCACCACGAGGAGGCAGCCGACGGTGAACAGCACCAGGCCCGCGCGCAGGCCCGTGGTCGCCATCGCCGAGACGATCGAGAGCAGCGACCAGCCGACGATGTCGTCGACCGCCGCCGAGCTGATGATCAGCTGGCCGATGTTGCGGTGCAGCAGCCGCATCTCCAGCAGGGTCTTCGCGATGACCGGGATCGCGCTCACGCACATCGCCACCCCGAGGAACAGCGCGAAGACGTCGCGCTCCGTCCCCTCGGCGATCAGCGACGTCGGCAGCACCATCCCGACGGCGAAGCCGAGGCCCAGCGGCACGAGCAGCCCGCCCGTGCTCACCCACGCGGCCGTCTTGCCCTTGCGCCGCACCAGGCCGAGGTCGATGTGCATGCCGGTCAGGCCGACCAGCAGCAGCACGCCGAGCTGGCCGACGGCGTCGAGCAGGTGGATCTGCTCGGGGTTGGTGGGCAGCAGCCACGCCGACAGCGCGGGGAGGGCGTGCGCGAGCAGCGACGGCCCCAGCAGCACGCCCGCGGCCAGTTCGCCCACCAGCGCGGGCATCTTGACCCTGATCGCGAGCCTGCCCAGGAGGAACGCGGTGCCGAGCAGCAGGGAGACCTGGAGCAGGAACACCAGCATCTGGTGCGCTCCGATGGGGCTGACCGGTGCGGCGAGGACCGTCATCCGGGTTCTCCTTCGGTGTGTGCCGTGGACTCCGCACGACCGTCTCACCCCGGTACCACCAGCCCGGCCACGACACTGCGGGACTCCGCCGCGCGACCGGCGTTCACCTGCGGCACTCCGAAGTGGACTCCCGTGCTCGCCGCGCGAGCGCCGACCACCGGCACCGTCCGACCTACAGCCCGGTCCACTCCTTCGAGCGGGCCAGCAGGCTCCGGTGCACGAGCGCGACCGACGGGTTGGCCAGCGCTCCCGCCCTGGTCGCCAGGTACAGCGTGTTGAGCGGGCGCACCGCGGGCTGGTGCAGCAGCTCCACCGAGCCCGCGGCGAGCGCCGGTTCGGCCAGGTAGCGGGGCAGGGCGGTGACGCCCGCGCCCGCGACGACGGCCGCGAGGACGGCCCGCAGGTCCGGCACGGTGACGGCGACGTGGTTGGGCGGGCGGCGGCCGAACTCGCCGCGCCAGTAGCGCCGGATGATCGGCAGCTCCTCCGCGTAGGCGACCAGCGGCAGGTGGGCGAGGGCCTTGACGGGGTCGGCGGCGAGCCGTTCCCGGTCCACGGTGCGGGCCAGCGCGGGCGGCGCGACCAGCACGAACTCCTCGTCGACGAACGGGGTCGCGACGAGCGTGCGGTCGGTGGGCCGGACGGCCGAGACGACCACGTCGAGCCGGGCGTTCGCCAGTGCGGCCAGCAGGTCGTCGGCCAGGCCGAGGGTGACGCGCAGGCGCAGGCCCCTGGTCGTGAGCGGGACGAGGGCGGGCAGCACCCGCGCCGACACGAGTTCGGCGGGCCCGGCCAGGTGCACGGCCCCCGCGTACGCCTCCTGGTCGTCGGTGTCGCTCAGCGCGGACCGCAGCTGGTCGACGTGCGGCCCGACGCGCCGCGCCAGCTCGTCGGCCCGTTCGGTGGGCGTCACGCCCCGGCTGGACCGGGTGAACAGCGGCTCGCCCAGGTCGCGTTCGAGCCGCGCGAGCTGGCCGCTGACCGCGGGCTGGGTCAGGCCGCGGCGGGCGGCGGCCGAGGTGAGGGAGCCGCCGCGGTAGATCTCCAGGAACGTCGCGAGCAGGTCGAGGTCGGTCACCGCACCAGCCTCCAGTCATAAGAAATCTGATGATCCACGAAAAGGTACCGGACTACTGGTGATGGCAGGGTGGTTGACGTCAGCAGATCCGGTCGATCCGAGTGGAAGAGGAAGAGCATGACGAAGGCACTGATGGTCGTGTCCGGCGCCGACGCGCTGGTGCTGGCGGACGGCACGAGCCACCCGACCGGCTTCTGGGCGGAGGAGGTCGTCGAGTCGTTGCGCGTGCTGCGGGAGGCGGGCGTCGAGGTGGCCGTCGCCACGCCCGGCGGCGTGCGGCCGACCGTGGACGCGGCGAGCCTGGAGGGCAACGACTTCGGCGCGGCCGTGGACGCGATCGCCGACGAGCTGGCCTCGCCGCTGGTGCTGGCGGACGTGGACGCGGCGGACTTCGACGCGGTGTACCTGCCCGGCGGGCACGGTCCGATGGCGGACCTGGCGGTCGACGGGGCCCTGGGGCGGCTGCTGGTGCGGTTCGAGGCCGAGGGCAAGGTCGTCGCGGCCCTGTGCCACGGTCCGGCCGGGCTGCTCAGCGCGGTGCGCGAGGACGGCGCGTTCGCGTTCGCGGGCCGCGAGCTGACCGTGTTCACCGACGAGGAGGAGCGCCAGGGAGGCCTCGACGTGCCCTACTCCGTCGAGGCGCGGCTGCGCGACCTCGGCGCGCGGGTGGCGGCGGGCCCGGCGTGGAGCAGCACCGTGGTCGTCGACGGGAACCTGGTCACCGGCCAGAACCCGCAGTCCAGTGTGGACACCGCGAGGCAGGTGGCCGGACTGCTGGCCCGGCGCGGCTGACCGGCGTTCCTACAGCTCGATCTCGTGGTGCCTGCTCGCCAGCGTGGACGCCAGGTCGGCCAGCTTCACGTTGAGGCTCTGCGACGTCGTGCGCAGCACGTCGAACGCCTCGTCGGCGGTGATCCCCCTGCGGTGCATCAGGATCCCCTTGGCCTGGCCGATCACGTCGCGCGTGTCGATCGCCTTGCGGAGCTGGGCCACGTCCAGGTCGGCGTTCGTGCGGGCGTTCGTGGCGGCCAGGGCCAGCGAGGCGTGGGTGGCGAGCAGCAGCGCGGTGGTGCGGTCCTCCGGCCGGAAGCCGTGGGTCTTGCGGGAGTACAGGTTCAGCGCTCCCGTGAGCTGCGGCGGCCGGGCCTCGGGCAGCAGGGCCGTGGACAGCAGCGACCCCATGCCCCGCGCGGCCGCGGCGGGACCGAACCTCGGCCAGTTCGGGTCGTTGGCCAGGTCGTCGCTGCAGGCGAGCGCGGGGCCGGGCATCCGGGCGGCGTCCACGCAGGGCCCCTCCCCGGTCGCGTACTGCACCTGGTCGAGCTCGTAGCCGATCGAGTCGGTCTCGGTGGGCGTGTGGAACGTGCCGTCGGGGTCGCGCATCGTCACGCTGGCCACGTCGACGGCGGGGATGGCCCTGGTGCACGCCACCAGGATCCGGTCGAGCACCTCGCCGAGCGTCTCGGCGTCCAGCAGCGACCGGGTCAGGGCGGTGAACTGCTCCACCAGCGGGCTGCTGGACGGGGAGTCGTCGGCGACCGGGGTCGGGTGCTGTTCGGCGACCCGGCGGGCGTCCTCGACGAAGCGGTCCTTGTCGCCCGCCCAGTCCTGTTCGTCGGCCATCTGCCGGGCCCTCCTCGTCGGATCGCACAGACCGGTCGGGCCCGGCGCGCACCAGCACCGCGTCGAGCCCGACCGACCGGGGCGTCGATGGCGCTGTCTGTTCAACGCGCGACCACCCGCGTCGGAAACCGGGGCGGTCACCCGCCTCCGGAGATTGTCACGCCTGGCCGGATCTGGCCACCGGGATGCCGGTCGTGGGGCGGTGGAGGTCGTCCAGCGCGGCGGTGAGGCTCGGCCGGATGGTCAGCCGCGCGTCCACACCGGTCACCTGGAGCGGGCGCAGCACGACGTGCCGGTGGGCCACGACGACGAACCGGATGCCGCGCAGCTCGGCGCGCTGGGCGGCCTCCAGGACGATGGCGATGCCGTTGGACCCGAAGAACTCGACACCGGACAGGTCGAGCACCAGGGCGGCGGGCTTGGCGTCGACCGCCGCGAGCGCCTTGGCCCTGGTGGTCTGCGCGGTGGTGGCGTCGATCTCACCGGTGAGCGCGAGCACCGACACGTCGTCGGGCAGGAGCGCGGTGGAGGTGGGAGTGGTCGGCGAGGCCTGCTTGGGCATGGGAAGTCCTCTCCACGAAGCAGAGAGAGACCAGCCGAGCTAGCTGTTGAACCCGAACCAATCTCGAACGCGCGAACGATGGTTCGCCTCGATAACGATACGAGGATCTGAAGGGGACGGCAACCCGGGAGCGTTCCCCACCCGTTCGGCGCGTCCCGGTCCGGCGGTTACGATGAGCGTCGCCGGTTGAGACACCAGCCGCGCGGACCGCAGTCGCCCACCGCGACGCGCATCCCGCGTGGATCGTGTCGCCGTCGCCACGGGAGTCGTCGAACAGTGACGGACCACCAGGACTCGTCTGCCCGGCGGCTGTTCGCCGGGCCGGGCGACACCCTCGCGAGACACCGGGCGCTCGACTGGTCGGCCACCCCCCTCGGCCCCGTCGACACCTGGTCGGTGGAGCTGCGCTCGGCGATCCGCACGGTCCTGCCCTCGCGCATCCCGATGCTGCTGTGGTGGGGGCCCCGGATGATCCAGATCTTCAACGAGGCCTACACACCGGTGCTGGGCGGCAAGTACCCCGAGGCCGTCGGCCAGCCGGGCGCGGAGTGCTGGCCGGAGGTGTGGGAGGAACTGGGGCCGATGGCGGAGTCCGCGCTGGCGGGCGGCGTCACGCACCTGGAGAACCACCTGCTGTACATGCGCAGGCACGGCTACCTGGAGGAGACGTACTGGACGTTCTCCTACAGCCCGGTGCACGCCGAGGACGGCTCGGTCGCGGGGATCTTCGTGGCGACGTCCGACGTGACGGCCCGCGTGCTCGGCGACCGCCGCCTGGAGGTGCTGCGGCGGCTCGGCACCGTGTCGGTCGCCGACGCCGCCACGGCGGCGGACGCCTGCCGGGCCGTGGTCGACGTGCTGGCGGGCAGCCCGCAGGACCTGCCGTTCGCCGAGATCCACCTGGGCGGCGCCGCCGGGCTCGTGCTCGTGGCGTCCTACGGCGACGCCGACGGCGTGGACGGCGAGGTGGTCGGGCGGGTCGCCGCGACGGGGAGCGCCGAGCGGACCGGAGCGGTGGCCGTCGTCCCGCTGCGCGGGGTCGGCGGGGTCCTCGGGGTCGTGGTGCTCGGGCTGAGCCGGTACCGCGAGTACGACCACGCCTACGCGACGTTCGTCGACCTGGTGGCCGCGCGGGTGGGCACCGCGCTGGGTGACGCCGTGGCCTACGGGGCCGAGCGCGACCGGGCGCGGGCGCTGGTCGACCTGGACGCCGCCAAGAGCCGGTTCTTCCAGAACGTCAGCCACGAGTTCCGCACGCCCCTGACGCTGCTGCTGGCGCCGCTGCGGAGCCTGCTGGACGACCACGCCGACGCGCTGCCCGAGGCCCAGCGGGAGGCGATGGCGGCGGCCCACCGCGCCGCGCAGCGGCTGCGGCTGCTGGTGGACGCCCTGCTCGACGTGGCCAGGTCGGAGTCCGGCAGGCTGCGCGCCCAGCCGGAGCCGACCGACGTCGCCGCGCTGACCGCCGAGTGCGCGGGCATGTTCACCTCGGTGGCCGACAACGCGGGCCTGCGGCTCGTGGTGGACCTCGACCCGGTGGGCGTGGTCGCGCTCGACCAGGAGATGTGGGCCCGCGTGGTGCTGAACCTGCTGTCGAACGCGCTGAAGTTCACCCCGGAGGGCTCGATCACGCTGGCGCTGCGCACCACGGGGACCGACCTCGTCCTGAGCGTCACCGACACCGGTGTCGGCATCCCGGTGAGCGAGCAGGAGCGGGTCTTCGAGCGGTTCCACCAGGTCGAGGGGATCACCGGCCGCAGCCGGGAGGGCACCGGCATCGGGCTCTCGCTGGTCGCGGACCTGTCCGCGGCGATGGGCGGCACCACCACCGTCGAGAGCGCGCCGGGGGTCGGCAGCACGTTCACCGTCACGGTTCCGCTGCGCCCGTCCGAGACCGGTTCCGGGCGCACCAGCCCCGCGGTGGCCGAGCTGGGCGCCGCGTTCGCGGGCGAGGCCCGGCAGTGGGACTCGTCCGCGGTGTCCACACCGGACGACTCGGGCAGCCGCGTCCTGCTGGTGGAGGACAACGCGGACATGCGCGACCACCTGGTGCGGCTGCTCGCCGGGCAGCAGTGGTCGGTCGACGCGGTCGGCGACGCGGACTCCGCCCTCCGGCAGGCCCGCGACAAGCGGCCCCACCTGGTGCTCAGCGACGTGATGCTGCCCGGCCGCGACGGCCTGTCGCTGCTGGCCGACCTGCGCGCGGACCCGGACCTCGCCCGCGTCCCGGTCGTGCTGCTGACCGCCCGCGCGGGCTCGGAGTCCACGGTGGAGGGATTGCGGCTCGGCGCGGACGACTACGTGGTGAAGCCGTTCGACCCGGTCGAGCTGGTCGCGCGCGTCCGCGTGCACCTGGAGCTGTCGCAGCTGCGCGAGGCGCTGATCGTCGCCGGGGAGCACCGGGTGAGCACCCTGCGCCGAGCGCTCGACACGCGCGACACGATCAGCCAGGCCGTGGGCATCACGATGGCGTTGAACCGGTGCGACGCCGCCACCGCGTTCGACCGGCTCGCGGCGACGTCGAAGAACCGCAACGTGAAGGTGCGCGACCTCGCGGTGGAGGTCGTGGAGCGGTTCACCACCGGCATCTCCTGACGGCCCGACACCGATCTGTCCGGTCGTGTCGCTTCTTGTCCGGTTGTGTCGATGACACGTAACAGGTCTGGACCATACGCTGAGTGCTCCGCTGCCACGTCGAGGAGGACGAGCCGAGGAGAGTCTGGCGTGAAGGCAACAACAGTCCGGTGGGCGGTCACCGCGGTGGCAGCGCTGTCCGCGGCACTCATCAGCTCCCCGGTGTCGGCGCAGCCGGCCCCGGCACCCGACCCGGTCCAGGCCAGGATGCTCGCGCAGCAACCGCTGATCGCGGCGGCGGACATCGTCAAGGCGGAGGCCGAGGACGTCACCGGCTTCGCGGGCCTCGTGCTGGAGGACTCGCACGTCGAGCTGTGGTGGAAGGGCGACGTGCCCGACTCCGTGGCCGCGGTGGTGAAGCGGGCGTCCGAGGTGGCGCCGGTGCGCGTCTCCCCCGCCGCGCACACCAACGCCGAGCTGCGGGAGGCGGCGAAGACCGTCGAGGCGAGCCGGGGGCCCGGGTCGCCGGTGCACGCGGTCAAGATCCCCGCCGACGGCAGCGGACTGGTGCTCGGCACCTACCCGTGGAGCGACGCGGGGGCGTTCACCTCCGCGCTCGACCCGGGCGTTCCGGTGTCCGTGGTCCGCGAGGAGCCGCTGCGGCCGGTGTCGCGGCGCAACGACGGCCCGCCGTGGAAGGGCGGCGCGACCATCGTGCTCGGCAACGCCGCCTGCACCTCCGGTTTCGCGGTCCGCAACGGCAACAACGACCGGTTCCTGCTCACCGCGGCGCACTGCGGCAACCCCGGCCAGCGGGTGACCGACCCGACGGGCGAGTACATCGGCACCGTGAGCGTCGAGCACTCCGACCACGACATCATGCTGATCCCCACCGGCAACGTGACGAGCCAGCTGTACGTGGGCGGCGGCGACAGCAACTCGGTCGAGGCCGTGCGCGGCTGGGGTGACGTCTACACCAACGAGATCCTGTGCCAGTCCGGTGTCACGAGCGCCGGGGCGACCGGCGGCGCCGTGTGCAACATCAAGGTCCTGTTCTTCTACTCCGACCGCGAGGACCTGGTGGAGGGCGAGCAGCTCAACGGCCAGCCCGCCGCGCGGCCCGGTGACAGCGGCGGCCCGGTCTACGGCCCGTCGTCCGCGGGCGGCGTGATCGCGAAGGGCACGGTGACGCGCACGGCGGGAGCCCGCATCGGGTTCCAGGACTTCCGCACGGCGAACCGCGACTTCGGCGTGTACATGCCGTAGCCGCACCGGGACCGGGGGATCCGCGCGCCGAGCGGTTCCCCCGGTCCGGGGAGCGACCTCCCCCGAACCGCTCCGCCGGGCTTGCGCTCGTCCCTACAGTGGTTCGCGCGATCTTGTCCCGCGCCACCGACCACCGAGGACGCCGACCATGCGCGTTGCCCGCACCACGAGCAGGGTCGCCGCGACGGCCGCCGCCGCGCTCCTGCTCGTCGCCGCCCCACCCGCGCTCACGGTGGCCGAGTCGGCGCCGACGAACGCCGTGCCGCCGCCGGTGGACCGCGACCTGCTGCCGGTGTCCGTGACGCCGAGGGCCGACCTCACCTACGCGCAGTCCAAGCCCTGCAAGGCTTCCGCCGCCGAGGACCAGACGCTCACGGCCAAGCCGCACGCCCAGCTCGTGCTGCGCCTCGACGACGCGCACCGGTTCGCCACCGGCAAGGGCGTGAAGATCGCGATCATCGACACCGGCGTCCGCCCGCACGCGCGGCTCGGCGACCGCGTGGAGGCGGGTGGCGACTTCGTCGTGACCTCCGACCGGGGCCTCGTCGACTGCGACGGCCACGGCACCGAGGTGGCGGGCGTCGCGGCGGCGAGCCGCGACCCGCGGACCGGGTTCGTCGGCGCCGCACCGGACGCCACGATCCTGTCCATCCGCCAGACGAGCGGCTTCTACGAGGCCGAGAACCCCGGCCCCGACGGCCGCACGACCCCCGGCGGGGTCCTCACGCTGGCCCAGTCCATCGTGCACGCCGTCGACCGCGGCGCCGACGTCATCAACATCTCGCTCACCTCGTGCACCAGGCCGAAGAGCCCCGGCCCCGGCGAACGCGCGGTGCAGGCCGCGATCGACTGGGCCGTCAACACCAAGGACGTCGTGGTCGTCGCCGCGGCGGGCAACCTGGGCCCCGAGGGCAAGGGGTGCGCCGCGCAGAACGACAACCCCGACGCCGAGGACGTCCAGGTCGTCGCGTCCCCGCCGTGGTACCGCGACGACGTGCTGTCCGTGGCGTCGGTGGACCGCCAGGGCAGGCCGTCGACGTTCAGCGTGTGGGGCCCGTGGGTGAGCATCGCCGCGCCCGGCGAGGAGATCACGACCGTGGACGCGCAGGGCGAGGGCCTCACCGACGTCTCCATCGCCGAGGACGGCAAGGAGGGGGCCATCCAGGGCACCAGCTTCGCCGCGCCCTACGTCGCGGGCGTCGCCGCGCTGGTGCGGGAACGCCACCCCGAGCTGACCGCGCGCCAGGTGGTGCGGCGCCTCACGTCCACCGCGCAGCACCCCGGCAACCAGGACGGCCGCGACCGCAAGGTCGGCGCGGGCGTGGTCGACCCGATCGCGGCGCTCACGGCCGAGCTGCCGCTGGAACGACCGGGCGCCCAGCTCCCCGAACTGCCGCCGCTGGTGACCGACCTCGGCAGCCGCGAGGCCCCGGACCGGACCCCGCTGGTGGTCGCGCTGGCCGGGAGCGGCACGGCCGCGGGTCTGCTGCTGCTGGCCCTGTTCGTCGTGCGCACGACCCGCCGAACCCGCTCGCCCCGAGGCTGACCGGGCCCTGAACCCCGGCCCGCTTCCGCACCGCGCAGACCCGCGCGCCCCGAAACCAACCGAACCCGACCCGCTTCCCCACCGCACCACCAGGCAAGCCCTTACCGCGAGCCGCCGTGCCCAGGCTTCCGGCGGCCCGCCGCCCGAACCGGGCAGCCGCACCCGGCCCCAAGAAGGTCTAGACAAGTCATCCCTTACATCGTGACTTGATTAAAGACATGCAGTAACGTCGCCCGCAGCCGCCGCCCGAGCGAAGGGAAGTGTCGATGAGGACACGAGCACTCGCGTTCGCTGGCTCGTGGGTCCCCCCGCCCTCCTGAGGGGTTCGCCGACTCAGCACCACCCGACCGGTTCCGCGGCACGACCGCGCGGACCGGCGCTCGCCGACCCCGTGCGACGCAGCCACCCTGCCGCGCCCCGCACGACCCCCGCCCCACCCGAACCGCGCTTCGCGAACCCACCGCGTCGCGCGGGGCTCCTATCCTGAAAGCGAGCCGTCCATGCAGTCATCCACGTCCAGGAGCCGTCTCCGGAAGCGCCTCGGCGCCGTCGGCGTCGCACTGGCCACCCTCGCGACCGGCATCACGGTCGCGGTCGTCGGCAGCACGGCCGCCGAGGCCACGGTCCTGCCGAACGGCTTCCGCAGCGTCGGCTACATGCCGTCCTGGTCGGGCAACGTCAACGCCATCCAGTACTCCAAGCTGACGCACATCAACTACTCGTTCGCCCTGCCGAACTCCAACGGCTCGCTCCAGGCCATCCCCGACCCCGGCAAGCTCCAGTCGCTGGTGAGCCAGGGCCACGCCAACGGCGTGAAGGTCTCGCTCGCGATCGGCGGCTGGAACGACGGCAACGACTCGGCCTTCGAGGCGCTGGCGGGCAACGCGGGCAGCCGCACGACGTTCGTCAACGCGGTCATGGGCGCCATCAACCAGTACAACCTGGACGGCGTCGACATCGACTGGGAGTACCCGGACCCCGGCCAGTCGGGCAACAACTACACCGCGCTGATGCAGCAGCTCAGCAGCGCGCTGCACGCGCAGGGCAAGCTGCTCACCGCGGCGGTGGTGTCGGAGGGCGGCACCGCGAACGGCGTCCAGCCCGCGGTCTTCAGCGCCGTCGACTGGCTCAACATCATGGCGTACGACGGCGGCAGCCCCCACGCCAACTACGACTGGTCGATCGCGTCGGTCAACTTCTGGAAGAACCGCGGCCTGCCCGCCAACAAGGCGGTGCTCGGCGTCCCGTTCTACAGCAGGCCGACCTACCTCACCTACGCCGACCTGGTGTCGCGCGACCCGGCCAACGCCAACCGCGACTGCACCACCATCAGCGGCGTGCAGCAGTGCTACAACGGCATCCCGACGATCAAGCGCAAGACCCAGTGGGCCATGGCCAACGCGGGCGGCATCATGAACTGGGAGCTGTCCCAGGACACGACCGGCTCCACCTCGCTGGTCAGCGCCATCTACGACACGGTCACCGGCGGCACCACCCCGCCCGTCGGCGGCAAGACCGGCCCCATCACCGGCATCGCGTCCAAGTGCGTCGACGTGGCGGCGGCGAACAGCGCGAACGGCACCGCGGTCCAGCTCTACACCTGCAACGGCAGCACCGCGCAGAGCTGGACGGTCGGCACGGACACCACGATCCGCGCACTGGGCAAGTGCCTCGACGTGACGAGCGCGGGCACCGCCAACGGCACGCCGATCCAGCTGTGGGACTGCAACGGCACCGGGTCGCAGAGCTGGCAGGCCCAGTCGAACGGCACCCTGCGCAACCCCGCGTCGGGCCGCTGCCTCGACGTGACGGGCAACAGCTCGGCGGACGGCGCCCGGCTCCAGATCTGGGACTGCTTCGGCGGCGCGAACCAGGTGTGGCGGCTCCCCGCCTGATCCGATCCCGCGGAACGCCCGGCCGCTCGCGCCGCGGCCGGGCGTTCCGCATTCACGAACGGCGTCCGGTCGGTCCGTTCCGGACATCAACACCGGGGCAGCTCGACCAGCGGTTCCTCCCTGTTCGCGGACCCGCCGGACGCCTCGACCGGCCCCACCGCCGCCGGTCAGATCCCGTCGGCGAGTTCGGCCAGCCTGTTCCCGACGGCCTCGGGGTCGATCCCCGTGTCGTTGGTCAGCACCGTCACGGACAGGCCGGACGACGGCCGGATGCTGTTGGCGCTGCGGAACCCCGTGACCAGCCCTCCGTGGTAGTAGGTGAGGCCGGGCCCGCTGTCGTGGACCTCGATGCCGTACCCGTACCCCACCGGCGTGCCCGGCACCTGCGCGCGCGGCACCACCATCGACGCCAGCGACCCGGCGTTCAGCACGGCGGGCGTCCCGGTGAGCAGGAAGGCGTTCCACCGCGCCAGGTCGCCCGTGCTGGACACCACGCCGCCCGCCGCGTAGTACAGCGACGGGTGGTCCTCGCCGGGTGTCGTCCAGTCCGTGTACCCCTTGGCGCGCGGGGCGGCGCCGCCGTCGTAGCGGGTGTCGCGCATCCCGAGCGCGTCGAACAGCTGCCGCCGCAGGAACGTCCCGTAGTCCATCCCGGACAGTCGTTCGACCAGCAGCCCGAGGACGACGTACCCGGAGTTGCTGTACCTCCACTGCGTCCCCGGCTCGAAGTCGAGCGGTTTGCCCGCCACGTAGGAGATCAGCTCCGCCGGGGCCACCTCGCGGTTCTGGAACCGGGCCGCCTCCTCCTCGGGGGCGGAGGTGTAGTTGTAGAGCCCGGACGTGTGCAGCAGCAGCTGCTCGACGGTGATCGGCGCCCACTCGGCGGGGCAGCCCTGGAGGTAGGCGCAGACCGGTTCGGTGACGCGCAGCTTGCCCTGCTCCTGCAACCGCAGCACGGCGACGGCCGTGAACTGCTTGGTGATCGACCCGACCTCGAACCGGGTGTCCGGCGTGATCGGCGCGCCCGACTCGACGTCGGCGGGCCCGTAGCCCTTGCGCAGCAGCACGTCCGTGCCCCGCCGCACCTCGACGGCGCCGCGGAACTGCTGCTGCCCCACGAGCCCGGTCAGGTAGTCGTCGAGCGGTCCGCCGTCCGGCGTCGGCGGGACGGACACGGCGGACGGCACCGACGGCGGCGTGGACGACGGGGCGGCCGGGGCCGAGGACGACGCGGGTGGGGGCGGCGTGGACGACGGGGCCGGGGCCGGGGCGGTGGTGCACGCCACCGCGAGACCGGCGACGCACAGCACCGCACCCACCACCGCACGCACCGAGCCGACCACGGCCACCCCCTTCACGAGGTGACTCTACGTCGTCAACCTGCGACGTTGCGCTCGGACTCCTCGACGGCCGGGCTGAACGGCAGCACGCGGGCCCCCGGCTCGGGAGCGGTCGCCGCGAGCCGGGCCAGCAGCGCCGGGGTGACGCCCCGGTAGGCGGCCGGGTCGACCGGGTTGAGCCAGTGCGACGCCCGGACGCGCGCCGTGACGTCCAGGTCGAGGTCGCCGAGCACCTCGTCCACGTTGTGCATCGAGAACGGGATGATCTTCGTGCCGCGGCAGTGGTGGCCGTCCGTGGCGGCGTCCATGAACGCCAACTGCTCCACGACCGCACCGCGCATCGCGCCCGCCTCCGGCAGCGGGACGGCGCCCGCGATGTCGGCGGCGATCCAGACGGCGGCCATCTCGGCGTTCAACGGGCTGAAGAACGAGGAGTTGTAGCCGTTGAAGTACAGGCCGGGCACGCCCAGCGGCAGGATCTGCCGGTACAGCATGAAGTTGCCGCGCTCGTCGAACAGCTCCCGCCGCACGTCCTCGGCCAGGAACGGCACCCCCTGGGTGAACCCGGTGGCGCACACGACCAGGTCGGCGGGCAGCTGGACGCCGTCGCTCAGCTCGGCGAACGGCTTCCCGTCCCGCGCGAGGAGGCGGGTGACCGTGCGGTCGCGGCGCACGGTGATGCGGCCCTCGGCGACGCCCTCGAAGAAGCCCTCGGTCGCGAGGCCGATGGCGCCGCGGACGATGTCCTCCATGGTCCCGGCGGGCACCAGGTCCAGCCGCTCGAGCCCGAACTGGCGGACCGACACCGAGCCGACGGAGTTGAGCATGGCGCGCCGCAGGCCGTTGCCCGGCCCGTGCAGGAACTTCTCGACGCCGCGCGGCCGCAGGTAGCGGAACAGCGCCTCGCCCATCCTGGTGAGCAGCAGCATCTTGAAGTTCAGCACGCCCGCGATCCTGCGCGGCACCTTCCACAGCAGTTGGCGGGCGATCACGTCCGTGCTGGCGGCGACCTCGCTGACCGGCACGGTCACGTCGCACGCCGACTTGCCGTAGCCGACGACCAGCACGTGCCTGTCCCGCGCCTCCTCGGCGTCGTGGAACTCCGTGCCCGCGAGCAGCCTCCCGCCCGCGGCGGTGAACTCCTCGACACCGGGGTAGGCCGGGACCATCGGCTCGCAGAACACGCCGTTGGCGACGACCAGCCGGTCGAACACCTCGGTGCCGACGGTGGTCGCCACGGTCCACCGGCCGTCGACGTCGCGCCTGGCGCTGGTGACCTCGGTCCCGAGCCGCAGCACGCGGTCGACCCCGTACCGGGCCGCGTAGGCCGCGAAGTACTCCTGGACCTGCTTCCCGTCCGGCCACTCGGGGTAGTCCTCCGGCATCGGGAAGTCCGACAGCGAGTACTGGGCCTTGGAGCTCTGGGTCGTCACGCCGGGGTAGCGGCGGGTCGCGCTCCACACGCCGCCGACGTCGGGCGCCTTGTCGAACACGGCCAGGTCGTGACCGGCCTGGAGCAGGACCTTGGCGGTGGCGAGGCCCGCGACGCCCGCACCGATGACGGCGATCCGCATGGCTACTCGGCCTCCGACGGGATCTGGAGCTCGATGCCGAAGTCCGCCATGATCGACTTCATCAGGGTCATGTCCTTGGGACCGGGCGGCATGTCCGCGAGCGCCTGGTAGTACCGCTCCAGCCCGGCGGGCGACACGACGGAGACCACCCGCGCCTCCTCGGCGTAGGGGTTGCGGAACGCGTGCACCACGTCGCGCGGCAGGAACAGGAAGTCGCCGTGCCCGATGGTGAACTCCTCGCCGCCGAGGGACACGTCCATCTTGCCCGCCAGGCAGATGAACGACTCGTCCTCGCGGGTGTGCAGGTGCGGAGGAGGACCGTTGGTCTCCGGCGGGACCGCGTACTCGAACATCGAGTAGGCGTCCCGCGTGGACTTCCCGTCCGCCTTGACCGTGATGCCGAGCCCGATCGCCGCGATGGCGCGGCCTTCGCGAGAGGGGAGCATGTAGCCGCCGCCCAGGGTCACCGGAGTCTCCTTCGTGGTGGTCGGAGTGTCAGCGGTCACAGCCTGGGGGTGACCACGGCGATCCACCAAACCCCAGTCCCGCTCACCGGGACTCTTTCCTCACCGGCGGGTGGCGTACGCCCGTGACGCGGCGGCGGCCGCCAGCCGTACAGCGGGCCCGATGCGGTCCGCGCGCACGAGCGCCGTGGGGCCGGTGACCGACAGGGCGGCCACGACGTCGCCGAGCGGACCGAAGACCGGGGCGGCCACGCAGTTCACCCCGATGTTGCCCTCCTCGCGGTCGACGGCCCAGCCCCGGTCCGGGATGGCGGCCAGCTCGCGCAGGACGGCGACCTCGCTGGTGAGCGTGCGGGGTGTGCGCGCGACCATCCCGGCGGCGAGCACCTCCGCGACCACGGCGGGGTCGGAGTAGGCCAGGATCGCCCGGCCCAGGCCGGAGCAGTGGGCCGGGATCGTGCCGCCGACCTGCGACAGCATCGGCATCGGCTGGTGACCGGTGATCTTCTCCACGACCAGCACCTGCGCCCCCTTGAGCACGCCGAGCTGCACGGTGGTCCTGGTCGCGTTGTACAGGTCCTGGAGGAACGGCAGCACGGACTCGCGCAGCTCGTGCCGGATCGGCGCCAGGCCGGACAGCTCGAACAGCCGGTTGCCGATCCGGTACCGGTCCTTCGGCTTGTCCAGCCACCCGAGCCTGATCATCCGGTCGGCGGTGCGGTGGGTGGTGGAGCGCGGCAGCCCGCAGCGGGTGACCAGCGCGGCGAGGGTCAGCTCCCGGTGCTCGGCGTCGAACGCGCCCAGGATGGCGGCGGCGCGGTCCAGCCCGCCCATCCCCTCAGAACTTCCGTCCCGCTCAGCGGGACTCACCGTTGGCTCCCCGAGTTCACACGGGTCAGGCTAACCCCGTCGCGACGATCTCCCCAGGAGGAAGCCATCAGCACTCGGACCGCACTCGTGGGCGGCGGTGCCGCGGGCATCGGCCACGCCACGGCGGAGCACCTGGCCCGCGCGGGCCACCAGGTCGTCATCACCGGGCGTCGGGAGGACGTGCTCCAGGACGCCGCGGCCCGGCTGCGGGACCGCACCGGCGCCACCGTGCTCGCGCTCGTGAACGACGTGTCCGCACCGGGTGCCGCGCACGCCGCGCTGACGGAGGTCGTGGACCGCTTCGGCTCGCTCGACGTCCTCGTGCTCAACGCGGGCGGCCCACCACCGGGCCGGATCCTGGACGTCGGCGACGAGCAGTGGCGGGAGGCGTTCGACCTGCTCCTGCTCGGCCCGCTGCGGCTGGCCGGGTTGGCGCTGCCCGGCATGGCCGAACGCGGCTTCGGCCGGGTGGTGTTCGTGACGTCCTCGGCCGTGCGGCAGCCGCAGCCCGACCTGGCGACGTCGGTCGTGCTGCGCTCCGGCGTGACCGCGGCGGCGAAGCTGCTGTCGCGGGAGTTCGCGGCCGAGGGCGTGACGGTGAACTGCGTGGCCCCCGGCGCCACCGCGACCGAGCGCCGCGCCCAGGTGCTCGGCGAGCGCGCCGCGGCGGCGGGCCGCGACCTCGCCGACGTCGCCGCCGAGGACGCCGCGCACGTCCCGACGGGCCGGGCGGGCGAACCGGAGGAGGTCGGTGCCGCCGTGGCGTTCCTGGCGTCCGACGCGGCGAGCTACGTGAACGGGACCGTCCTGGCGGTCGACGGTGGACGAACGGAGACGATCTGATGGCCCAGTCCGGACCGGACTTCAGCATGGCCGAGTTCCTCGGCGCCATAGCCGACACCGTGCGGCCGAGCGCGCTGCGGCCGGTGGTCGTGCGCGCCGCGGAACTGGAGACCCTGCCCGCCGCGCAGGTCCACAACCCCACGACGCTGTCCATCGCGGGGAAGCTGCCGACCGCGACGTTCGAGATCTTCCGGCAGACGATCCCGCCGGGCCTCACGTCGGACATGCAGCGCCACCACCACGAGACGGTGCACTACGTCATCTCCGGCGACGGCCACAGCGAGGTCGAGGACGAGACCGAGAGCTGGTCCACCGGCGACTTCGTCTACACGCCGCCGTGGACGTGGCACCGGCACCACAACGACTCGACCGAGCACCCGGTCGAGTTCCTGACCATCGAGAACTCCCGGCTGCTCACCGCACTCGGCGTCGGACGGCGGCAGAGCGCGGGCCTGGCGACCCTCGCGGAGGCCCGCGCCCGCTTCACGGAGGAGACCTCATGAGCGCCCTGCCCGAGCACATCAGCGTCTGGGGGGAGCTGGCCGACGTCGACCACCAGCTCCGCCACGTGGACGTCGACGGCGTCCGCACCAGGGTGTTGCAGGCCGGGGAGGGGCCGGACCTGGTCCTGCTGCACGGCACCGGCGGCCACCTGGAGGCCTACGCCCGCGACATCGCGGGGCTGGCGGCGGACTTCCGCGTCACCGCCTACGACATGGTCGGCCACGGCTGGTCGGACCTGCCGGACCTCCCGTACACGATCGACGTCCTGTCGGCGCACCTGCTGGGGCTGATGGACGCGCTCGGCATCGGGTCCGCGCACCTGTCCGGCGAGTCGCTGGGCGGCTGGGTCGTGGCGTGGACCGCCGCCCACCACCCCGAGCGGGTCGACCGGCTCGTGCTGAACACGCCGGGCAACATCGCGAACAAGCCCGAGGTCATGGCCAGGATGCGGGACAGCACCAGGGCCGCGGTGCGGGACCCGAGCGACGAGACCGTGCGCCGCCGCGTCGAGTTCCTGTTCCACCACAAGGAGATGGTGACCGACGAACTGGTGAACCTGCGGCGCGCGGTGTACAGCCGCCCCGGCTTCACCCAGGCGATCGAGAACACGCTCGTGCTCCAGGACCCGGTGGTGCGCGAGGACTTCGCCTGGGACCCGTCGTGGGTCGGGAAGGTCACCGCGCCGACGCTGCTGCTGTGGACCGAGCACGACCCCACCGGCGGGCTCGACGAGGCGGACGTGCTGCTGGGGTGGCTGCCCGACGCGCGGCTGCACGTGATCGCCGACGCCGGGCACTGGCCGCAGTGGGAGAAGCCCGCCGAGTACCTGCGCGCGCACCACGACTTCCTCGTCCTCGCCGTGGACCCCTCATGAGCGAGATCATCGGTTTCGTGGGCATGTCCCACTCCCCCTTCGCGACCATGACGCCGCCGAGCGACCCGTCGCAGCCCGGCGGCGCGTTCCTCGCGGGCACCGAGCGCGTGGCGCGGACCGTGGCGGAGCTGGCCCCCGACGCGATCGTCGTCATCGGCCCCGACCACTTCCACGCCAACTTCTACGACGTCATGCCGCCGTTCGTGCTCGGCGTGGAGGAGGCGATCGGGTTCGGCGACTTCGACAGCCGCTCCGGCCCGCTGCCGGTGGCCCCGCAGCTCGCGTGGTCGATCCGCGACGGGCTCGCGGCCGACGGGTTCGACCTGTCGCTGTCGTACTCGCTCACCGTCGACCACGGCGTGGTGCAGTCCTACGAGATGGTGTCCGGCGGTGCGCCGATCCCGCTGGTGCCGCTGGTGGTCAACACCGCGGCACCGCCGCTGCCCAGCATGGAGCGCTGCGTGCGCCTCGGTGTGGCGCTCGGCGACGCGATCCGCTCGTCGGCGTTCGCCGGGCGGGTGCTGGTCGTCGCCAGCGGCGGGCTGTCGCACTGGCTGCCGTCCAACGACCCGCGCGAGGTCGACGGGGAGCGGCGCGAGTCGGTCATCCACGGCCGCAAGGACGTCCGCGCGTTCGCCGCCGCGCGCGAGCCGCGGGTGCGGGCGATGGGCGGCGACCCGAACGCCAGGGTCAACGCGGAGTGGGACGACTGGTTCCTCACGCAGCTCTCGGCGGCGGACACCGCGCCGATCGCGGCGCTCGGCGACGCGGCGCTGGAGGACAGCGCGGGCAGCGGCGGGCACGAGGTCCGGGCGTGGTTGATCGGCCAGGCCGCCGTCGGGGAACCGCTGCGGTGGACCAGTTACGAGCCCGTCCCGGAGTGGATCACCGGCATGGGCATCGGCACGAGCTTCGAGGTGCGCTGACATGACGACGACCGAGGCGTACCTCCGACTGGCGTCCGCGCGAGCGGGTCGCCGCCCCTGTCCCCCGATCCGCGACCTGCTGCCCGTGGGCGACGTGGACGCCGCCTACCGGGTGCAGTCCACGTGGCTCTCCGAGCGGATCGCGGCGGGTTCGTCGGTCGTGGGCCGCAAGATCGGCCTGACCAACCCCGTCGTGCGCGAGCAGCTCGGCGTGGACCAGCCCGACTTCGGCTTCCTGCTGGACGACATGGTGTGCCCCGAGGGCCTGCCCGTCGACATCACCCGCACGCTCCAGCCGAAGATCGAGGCGGAGATCGCCTTCGTGCTGGCCCACGACCTCACCGAGGACGAGATCGGCCCCGCCGAGGTCGCCGCCGCGACCGACCACGTGGTCGCCGCGCTGGAGGTCGTGGACAGCCGGATCGAGGGCTGGGACATCGGCATCCTCGACACCGTCGCCGACAACGCCTCCTCCGGCCTGTTCGTGCTCGGCTCCGGCCCCGTCCCCCTGGACGGCCTGGACCTGGCCGCGTGCACCATGACCATGAGCCGCGACGACGAGGTCGTGTCCACGGGCACGGGCGCGGACTGCCTGGGCGACCCCCTGCTGGCCGTGGCGTGGCTGGCCGCGACCGCACGCGACCGGGGCCGTCCCCTGCGCCGGGGCGAGGTCGTGCTGTCCGGCGCGCTGGGCCCGATGGTGCCGGTCATCCCCGGCGACCGCTTCCGCGCGGAGATCAGCGGCCTCGGCGACGTGGCGGCCCTGTTCACCGGGGGCCGGTCGTGAAGGTCGCCGTGATCGGGTCGGGCAACATCGGCACCGACCTGATGATCAAGGTGCTGCGCGTGGGGCAACGCCTGGAGATGGGCGCGCTGGTGGGCATCGACCCGGAGTCCGACGGGCTGGCCAGAGCAGACCGCCTGGGTGTGCCCACCACCTCCGGCGGCGTGGAGGGCCTCGTGGCCATGCCGGGCTTCGAGGACGTCCGCATCGTCTTCGACGCCACCTCGGCCAAGGCGCACGAGGCCAACGCCCGAGCACTGGCACCGCACGACATCAGGCTGATCGACCTCACCCCGGCGGCACTGGGCCCGTTCGTCGTCCCCGCCGTGAACCTCGACCACCACCTGGACGCCCGCGACCTCAACATGGTCACCTGCGGCGGCCAGGCCACCATCCCCGTCGTGGCGGCGGTGGGCAGCACGACCCACGTGCCCTACGCGGAGATCGTCGCCTCCATCGCCTCCAGGTCCGCGGGCCCCGGCACCAGGGCCAACATCGACGAGTTCACCGAGACCACGGCCGCCGCCATCGAATCGGTCGGCGGCGCGCGGCGCGGCAAGGCGGTGATCGTCCTCAACCCGGCCGAACCACCACTCGTCATGCGCGACACCGTGTTCTGCCTGGTGGAAGACCCGGACGACCGCGCCATCACCCACGCGGTGGAACGCATGGTCGAGGACGTGGCCACCTACGTCCCCGGCTACCGCCTCAAGCGCCCGGTCCAGATCACCCCCCTGGACGGCCCCGTGCACACCCTCGTGGGAGACAGCGCGGTCACCCACAGGGTCAGCGTGTTCCTGGAGGTCGAGGGGGCGGCCCACCACCTCCCCGCCTACGCGGGCAACCTCGACATCATGACCTCGGCGGCCCTCCGCGTCGGCGAGCGGATCGCGGAGACCACCACATGACCAGGAGCCTGTACGTCCAGGACGTCACCCTGCGAGACGGCATGCACGCCACCAAGCACCACCTCAGCCCCGCCACGGCGGCGAAGGTGGCCGCGGCCCTCGACGCGGCAGGCGTGGACGCCATCGAGGTGGCCCACGGCGACGGCCTCTCCGGCGGCAGCCTCGTCTACGGCCCTGGCAGCAACACCGACTGGGAGTGGATCGAAGCCGTAGCCGGCGCCGTCACCCGAGCACGCATCACCACGCTGCTGCTACCGGGGATCGGCACGGTGGCCGACCTGGAACGAGCCCACGACATGGGCGTCACCTCGATCAGGATCGCCACCCACTGCACCGAAGCGGACGTCTCGGCACAGCACATCGAGACCGCACGAGAACTGGGCATGGACGTCTCCGGCTTCCTCATGATGTCCCACAGGGCATCGCCGGAAGAACTGGCAGAACAAGCCAAACTCATGGAGTCCTACGGCGCGCACTGCGTCTACGTGACGGACTCGGCGGGCAGGCTGACAGTGAACGACGTACGGGAAAGAATCCGCGCCTACCGCACAAAACTAGCCCCGACAACAGAAATCGGCATCCACGCCCACGAAAACCTCTCCCTCTCGGTAGCCAACTCACTGGCAGCAGCGGAAGAGGGCGCCACCAGGGTAGACGCCTCACTGGCGGGCCACGGCGCAGGCGCGGGCAACTGCCCACTGGAACCCTTCATCGCCGTGGCGACCCTGGAGGGCTGGCACCACAACTGCGACCTCTTCGCCCTGCAAGACGCAGCGGAAACCCTGGTCCGCCCACTACAGGACCGCCCGGTGAGAGTGGACGGAGACACCCTGACCCTGGGCTACGCAGGCGTCTACTCCAGCTTCCTAAGACACGCGGAAACAGCAGCAAAAACCCACAACGCAGAAGTAAGACAACTACTGATAAAAGCAGGCGAACAAGGCCTGGTAGGCGGCCAAGAAGACCTACTGCAAGACATAGCCCTAAGTATGACAAAACCCAACCACAGCAAACAGGAAGACACGGCTTTCCCTAAACCAGTGGCCGATTTTACTCGGGGGATTTGACCCTTACCCCGGTAGATCGGGCAGGTTGACACCACCTGCCCTTTAGCCCGATCACAGGGTCAAATCGAGGGGTCCCCGAGTCACATCGGCCACCACCGCTGGGACTCGCGGCCACCCGACCCGACGGACTTGCAGCTACCGGATCCGACGGACTTGCAGCCACCCGACCCCACGGGCCCAACAGCAACCCGACCCCGACACGATCAGCAGCCACCCGATCCCGACACGACCTCAACTACCCGATCCGACGCCACCACCGACCACCGGAACCAGCAACAACCCGCCCCACCGAGCCCCTGACCCGAACCACCCCCACCACCAAGAACACCGCACAACCCCCCACCCCCGTCCCCACCAACAACCCCTCCCCGCCCCCACCGGCCAACACCACCGCAGCCACCCCGCTGGCCACGGCAAACCCCACAGCCCCACAGGAGTAGAGAACGGAGAACGCCACCGACCACTCCTCGACCGGCAGGGCCTCCGCGACGCTCACACCGCGAGCGGTGCTGGCGGCAGCCTGGAAGAACCCGGCAACGCCCACCAGCACCACCGTGGCGACGACGGACCCCACCACCCCCACCCCGACGACCACGCCCCCGAACAACGAAGCCAGCACCAGCGTGTGCCCCAGCACCGACCCGCGCCACCGCCGAACCCCGTACACGAAACTGCCCACCACGCTGAAGACGGCCAGCAACGACAACGCCACCCCGGCCCACCCGGCAGCCCCACCACGCCCCTCCACCACACCGGGCAACGTCACCTCGACCACGGCCTGCAAAGCCATCACCACGACGGCCACCACCACCGAGGGCCACACGACCCGCAGGACCCGCACGCCCACCGCCCCACCGGCCCCAGCCGCAGACCCACCCAGCGACTCGGGCAACCGCCCCGCCACACCCACCACCGCGACCAGCCCGGCGGCAACGGCCAGCAGCGCCACGTCGGGCTCCCCCAGCACCACCGCCCCGGCGGCCAACGCGGGCCCGGCGATCTGACACACCTGGTTCACGATCACGTCGAGCGCCATCGCGCTCTCCCGCTCGCCGAGGGCCGAGGAGACCAGCACCGTCCGCAGTCCGCCGAACGTCCCGCTGGCCACTCCCCCACCGACGGCGGCGAGCACGACGGCCCCCAACGGCACCCCGCCCCGCAGCGCCACCACGACCCCCACCAACGCGACCGCCTCCACCACGGCCACCCGACGCAGCTCCGCCCGCAGCGGGCAGCGCTGGAACCGGGCCCCCATCCACGGCGCTGCGACGGCTTCCCCGACCGCGTAGGCCCCCACGACCACGGCGCCCCACGCGTAGGACCCCGTGTGCGCCTCGGCGATGAACACGACGGCCAGCGGAACGGTGCACACCGCGAGCCGGGTGGCGACCGTCGCCACCATCCACCACCACGTCGACGACCGCGAGAGCAACACCCGGTACCCGCCCACCAGCACCTCCGCCGAGCGCACGCTGGACCACCCGCCCCGGAGGATCCCGTCATGGCGACCACCGCGCCAGGGCACGACGTCTTCACCCCTGATCGGCGAGGTCGACGACCACTCGCCTGCCCCGTTCGACGTGGTGGCCGGGGGCGTCGGGCCGGGACGGTGCGGTCGGCCTGCTCGACGTCGACCCGGACGGGGCCCGCGCGCCGCGCGGGCTGGTGGGCGACCTGGCCCCGGCCGAGCGGCGCGACCACCTGGTGGGCGTCGAACCCGGTCCGGTCCGCTGAGATGGCGGGAGCCCGGACCGTGGTTCAACCTGGAGGAGCCGGGGTACCCCGGCCGGACCTGTTGTGGGCGGAGGGGCACGAGTGTCGAGTGGGCGCGAGGTCATCACGGCGGAGGTCGCCGGAGTCGTGAGCGAGCAGGGCGCTGGGGCGGTGGGGCTGCCCGAGGGGATCACCGCCGTCCTGTTCGACCTGGACGGGGTCCTGACCAGCACGGCCGCCGTCCACCAGCGGGCGTGGAGGACGACGTTCGACGACCTGCTGCGGGAGCGCGACGGCGACGGGTTCAGCCCGTTCACCGAGTCCGACTACCTGCGGTTCGTCGACGGCAGGCCGCGCTACGAGGGCGTGCGGGAGTTCCTGGCGTCGCGGAACGTCGACCTCCCCAAGGGCGAGCCCGACGACGAGCCCGGTCACGGCAGCGTCCACGCGGTGGGCAACCTCAAGAACCGGCTGCTGGAGTCGATCATCGCCAGGGACGGCGTGACGGCGTACCCCGGCTCCGTGCGGTACCTGGAGGCCGTGCGGGCCGCAGGGCTGCCGATCGGGGTCGTGACGGCGTCGGCCAACGGGGAGCTGGTGCTGGAGAAGGCGGGTCTCACGCCGTTCGTGGACACCCGGATCGACGGGGTCGTGCTCGCGCGGGACGGTCTGCGCGGCAAACCGGCCCCGGACTCGTTCCTGGCGGGGGCGCGGGCGCTCGGCGTCGAGCCGGGGTCCGCCGCGGTGTTCGAGGACGCGCTGGCGGGTGTGCAGGCCGGTCGGGCCGGCGGGTTCGGGCACGTGGTCGGCGTGAACCGGGGCAACCAGGCCGACGCGCTGGTCGAGCACGGCGCCGACGTGGTCGTGGCCGACCTCGCCGACCTCCTGGCGCGGCGCCGATGAGCGGCTACTCGGTCGAACCGTGGCAGCTGCGCTGGTCGGGTCTGGTCGTCGACGAGCTGCGGCGAACCGAGTCGACGTTCGCCCTGTCCAACGGGCACATCGGGCTGCGCGGCACCCTGGACGAGGGTGAGCCGCGCGGGCTGCCGGGCACGTACCTGAACGGCTTCTACGAGGAGCACCCGCTGCCCTACGGCGAGGCGGGCTACGGCTACCCGGAGGCGGGCCAGACGGTCGTCAACGTCACCGACGGCAAGATCATCCGGCTGCTGGTCGAGGACGAGCCGCTGGACATGCGCTACGGGCGCGCCGTCGAGCACGAGCGGGTGCTGGACTTCCGGACCGGGACGCTGCGCAGGCGCACCGAGTGGGTGTCGCCGACCGGCAAGCGCGTGGTGGTGCGCAGCGAGCGGCTGGTGTCGTTCACGCAGCGGGCCGTCGCCGCCGTGCGCTACGAGGTCGAGGTGGCCGAGGACACGCAGCTGGTCGTGCAGTCCGACCTGCTGGCGAACGAGCCGGTCGAGCGCGGTGAGAGCGACCCTCGGGTGGCCGTCGCGCTGGAGGACCCGCTGGTGGCCGACTTCGCGTTCGCCGAGAAGAACCGGGCCGTGCTGGCGCACCACGCGCGCAGCTCGGGCCTGCGGATGGCGGCGGCGATGGACCACGAGATCGAGGTGGACGACGGGATGCGCACCGACATCCACGTCGAGGAGCACATGGCCCGGTTCACCGCGGCCGTGGACGTGAAGGCGGGCCAGACGCTGCGGCTGACCAAGTACCTGGGCTACGGCTGGTCGGGGCAGCGGTCGGTGCCCGCGCTGCGCGCGCAGGTGGAGGCCGCGCTCGCGGGCGGCCTGCAAACGGGGTGGGAGGGGCTGCTGGAGGAGCAGCGGCGCTTCCTGGACGACTTCTGGGACGTCGCGGACATCCAGGTCGACGGCGACGAGGGCCTCCAGCAGGCCGTGCGCTTCGCGCTGTTCCACATCCTCCAGGCGGGGGCGCGCGGCGAGTCCCGCGCCATCGCGGGCAAGGGCCTCACCGGGCCGGGCTACGACGGGCACGCGTTCTGGGACACCGAGACGTTCGTGCTGCCGGTGCTGACCTACACGGTGCCCGAGGCGGCGCGGGACGCGCTGCGGTGGCGGCACTCGACGCTGGACAAGGCCAAGGAGCGCGCGGAGGTGCTCGGCCTGAAGGGCGCGGCGTTCCCGTGGCGGTCGATCAACGGCGCCGAGTGCTCGGCGTACTGGCCCGCGGGCACCGCGGCCATGCACGTCTCCGGTGACGTCGCCTACGCCACCGCCCAGTACGTCGACGCGACCGGCGACCGGGAGTTCGAGCGCGAGTCCGGGGTCGAGCTGCTCGTGGAGACGGCCCGGCTGTGGCTGTCGCTCGGGCACCACGACCAGCGCGGCGGCTTCCGCATCGACGGCGTGACCGGCCCGGACGAGTACTCCGCCATCGTGGACAACAACGTCTACACCAACCTGATCGCGCAGCGGAACCTGCGCAGCGCCATCGCCGCGTGCGAGCGGCACACCGACGTGGCCGAGCGGCTCGGGGTGGACGTCGAGGAGATCGCGGACTGGCGCGACGCGGCCGAGCACGTGGTGCTGCCGTTCGACGACATGCTCGGCGTGCACCAGCAGTCGGAGGACTTCACCGAGCACGCGGAGTGGGACTTCGCCGGGACCCCGCAGGAGAAGTACCCGCTGCTGCTGCACTACCCGTACTTCGGGCTGTACCGGGCGCAGGTGGTGAAGCAGGCGGACCTGGTGCTGGCGATGCACCTGCGCGGTGACGCGTTCACCGCCGAGCAGAAGGCCCGCAACTTCGCCTACTACGAGGCCAGGACGGTGCGGGACTCCTCGCTGTCGGCGAGCACGCAGGCGGTGCTCGCCGCGGAGGTCGGCCACCTCGACCTCGCCTACGACTACCTGGCCGAGGCGGCGTTCACCGACCTGCACGACCTGCACGACAACGTCCACAACGGACTGCACATGGCGTCGCTCGCGGGCGCGTGGAACGCGGTCGTGGCCGGGTTCGGCGGGATGCGCGACCACGACGGGCACGTGACGTTCGCGCCGCGCCTGCCCCCGGCGCTGAACCGGCTCGCGTTCCGGATGCTCGTGCGCGGGACCAGGCTGTCCGTGGAGATCGGCCGCGCATCGGCGACCTACCGGATCGTGTCCGGCGGCCCGTTCCGGACGGAGCACCACGGCGAGCCGATCGTGGTCGAGGCGGGCGCGGACGTGACGCTGCCGATCCCCGCCGCGCCGCGGCGGGACGAGCCGAGGCAGCCGCACGGCAGGCAGCCCGCGCACCGCGGGACGAACTGACCCGGTGGCACGGGTCTCCCGGCGCGAGCCGGGAGACCTGTTGCCAAGGCGCACCTCCTGGCCTACCATTGGCCACAATCCCCGCGGACGATGGCGATGCCTCCCGCGGATCTGCCGAAGGTCTCCCGCTCCGGTCCTCGTGACGACGACCGTGTGAACTCCGGGTCCTTCACCCCACACCCGCGCCCTGTCGCGGAATTCGACGCAACGCACAACCGTTGCGGTGGAAGGACATCACCCATGACCAGCTCAACCCTGCTCCGAAACCCCGACCCGTTCACGGTCGAACAGCTCGTCCCCGTCTCCGGCGTCGTCGACGTGCGGGGCAACTCCACGTTCCTGCGCACGTCCGGCTACCTGCCCGGCCCGAAGGACGCCGTCATCTCCACGCAGATCGCGCACAAGCACGGCCTGCGGCGCGGTGACCTCGTGACCGGTGCGGCCCGCACCCCCCGCGACGACAGGCGCCAGCGGTCGCTCCAACTGGCCCGTGTGGACACCGTCAACGGCGGTGACCTCGCGCGTGCGCTGTCCCGCGAGGACTTCACCGACCTGGTGCCGATCCACCCCGACGAGCGGCTGCGCCTGGAGACCGACCCGACCAACCTGACGACCCGCGTGATCGACCTGCTGATGCCGGTCGGCAAGGGCCAGCGCGCGCTGGTCGTCGCGCCGCCGAAGGCGGGCAAGACCTCCGTGCTGCACGCCATCGCGCACGCGATCGGCAAGAACAACCCCGAGTGCCACCTGATGGTCGTGCTCGTCGGTGAGCGCCCGGAGGAGGTCACCGACATGCGCCGGAACGTGCCGGGCGAGATCATCGCCTCCACGTTCGACCAGTCCCCCGCCGACCACGTCGCCATCGCCGAGCTCGCGATCGAGCGCGCCAAGCGCCTGGTCGAGGACGGCCACGACGTCGTGGTGCTGCTGGACTCCCTCACCAGGCTGGGCCGCGCCTACAACCTCGCCGCGCCCGCGTCGGGCCGGGTCCTGTCCGGCGGTGTGGACTCCGCGGCCCTGCTGCCGCCCAAGAAGTTCCTCGGCGCGGCCCGCAACATCGAGGGCGGCGGCTCGCTGACCATCTTCGCCACCGCGCTGGTGGAGACCGGGTCGGCGGGCGACACGCTGATCTTCGAGGAGTACAAGGGCACCGGCAACGCCGAGCTGAAGCTCGACCGCCGCATCGCCGGGAAGCGCGTCTTCCCCGCCGTGGACGTCGAGCAGTCCAGCACCCGCAAGGAGGAGCTCCTGCTGTCGCCGGAGGAACTGGCCGTGACGCGCACGCTGCGCCGCGCGCTCGACAGCCGCGACAGCCTCCAGTCCATCGAGGTCCTGCTCGACGGCCTGCGCAAGACCCGCACCAACATCGAGTTCCTCACCCAGCTCGACCGGTAGGCCGCCCAGGCCCCGAACAGCGCGTCGATCCGCGTGCGGGGCGCCGCCTCGTCGTGGCGCGGCGCCCGCGCGGGCCCCCCGGACCACCGCTAGGCGGTGAGGGGCAGCAGGACCGCCACCTCGGACTCGTCGTGGGGCAGGTACACCACCCGGACGACCGAACCGGGCTGCACGTGGCGGGACGCGGTGGGCGGCAGCGCCTTCTCCTGCGTCACGTCGAACAGGCTCTGGTCGCGCCGCGTGACCCGCAGGGTGAGCTGGACGACCGACCGGCCCTGACGGACCTCGCCGGTGGGCGACATGGCCAGCACGACGGCCTGCGCCTCCACGCCGCTGCGGGCGATGTGGAGCTGCTGCGGGGTGATGTGGCCCTTGGCGAGCTGGACGTGGTCGAGCGCGGCCTGGAGTTCGTGCTGGGCGGCGTCCGTGGCGAGCGCGACCCGGCCGTCCGGCAGGTACCGCACGGGCAGGACCGCGCCGGGCTGCACGGAGCCGATCTCGGTGAGGTCGACGATCTGGCGGGCGGTGCCGCGGAAGGTCCGGCCGTCGGGGGTGTCGACGTCGAGCTGGATGTCGAGCTGCGGCTGGTCGTTGACGCTCAGGCCGGTCCTGGCGACACCGACGACGGTGCCCATGCCGATCGGTGCGCCGAGGAACGCCTTCGGCACGCCCCCGGTCAGCGCGGCGAAACCGCCGCCGAGCTTGCCTGCGAGGGAGAACAGCACCGGTGCGACGAAGAGCAGGACGATCGGTCCGGCGAGCCAGCCGTTGAGCCACGCGAGCTGGTCGTCACCGGTCAGCCCGGTGGTGATGAACAGGGCGGTGCAGACGAGCCCGACGACGAGCACGGTCCAGGCGATGGCCTTCATGGTGGTTCCTCTTTCCAGGGTGGGTGGTGGTCAGGAGGGGTTGCCGAGGAAGTCGGTCGCGCCGACGGGCACCGCGGTGACCCGGCCGTCCGGTCCGCTGGTGACGAGCACGCCGCCCGCGGCGATCACGGCCGTGCCGTCCTCGCGGGTGACGGCCCGCTGGGGGGAGGAGTCGACGGCCAGGGAGCCGGTGACCGCTCCGGTGGTGAGCGAGACGGCGCTGATCTCGGTGCCGGTGTCGTTCACCGTGCGGTTGTGCTTGACCAGCACGTGCCCGGACACCGAGCCTGCCGCCGTCGCGCCGTCGAGCACGATGCTCGCGCCGTGGAACGGGGTGTCGCCGACCCTGGTCTCGGTGCCGTCGGCGCCGACGCGGACCAGGACGCCACCGGGACCGCCCGCGGGTCGGGGTCGCAGCTCGACCCGGTCGCCCGCGCCGAGCGCGGCCCTGTTCGACGTGGCGGGCGTGGTGGTGGGCCTGGCCGAGAGGGTGGCGAGCCAGACGGCCGTGGTGGCCTGGTCGGTCGGTGTGGCGACGACCTCGTCCAGCGGCAGGGCCAGCACGGCGCCGGTGGCGGTCATCGCCAGCACCCGCCGGTCGTCCGGGTCGTAGCCGTAGGCCGAGGGCGCGGCCACGTAGGAGCCGCCGAGGCCCTGGACGTCGGAGCCCCGCGCGACGAGCGCGCCGTCGTGCAGGTCCACGATCACCAGGCCCGACCCGGTGGCGACGTAGGCGTACCGCTCCCCCGCCGCGAGGACCCGCGCGTCCCAGACCAGCTCGTCGGAGAGCTGCACGTCCCACAGGACGTCGCCGGTGGCCGGGTCGGTCGCGGCGAGCCGCACCTGGAACAGGTCCCGCACCATCAGCTGGAACATGCCGCGCGCGCCGTGCCGCTCGTAGGGCACCAGCACCGCCTGGCGGCCGTTCACCGCGGCGAAGCCCACGCCGGGCTTGATCTCGACGTCCGGTTCGGGCGAGACCAGGTAGGAGAACCCGAAGAACATGAACCCGAAGAACAGCAGGGGCAGCAGGAGCAGGACCGGCGCCTTGACGACGCGGCGGCGGGCGGGGCGGGGCATCTCGTAGGGCGCGACCTGGCCGTAGGGCTGCGGCGTGTAGTCCTTCGGTGACTGGTACATGGGTGGCTCCCCCGGCTCGTCGTGCGGTGTGGGGAGAGCGTCCGACGCCGGTCCCGCCTACCGATCACAGGAACGGGCGGTCGCGGCGGCACGTCGACCGGCGGCCCTCGCCCGTGCTCGGCGGCCGAACGGGTGCGTCGCGGTGCCGCGGGGCTCCGCGCTGAGCGTCGAGGACACGGTGGAGGGCGGCGGTCGAGGCACTACGCTCGGCTGGTGAGCACCGTCCACGCGCGCGCGGCACCCGCCGGAGCGGCGCTGCCGCGCGGGCTGCTGATCGCGCGGGCGTGGGAGGCCCTGGGTGACGCGGTGGCCCCGCTGAGCAACCCCGAGGGGCGTCCGCTGGCCCGCACGGTGAAGCTGATCCTCGACCCGCTCGTGCTGCGCCCGGTGCAGAACCCCGGTTTCGCGGCCGGAGCGGTCGGGATCGAGCACGTGGACGCGTTGCGCGACCGGATCACGGCCGCCGGACCGGTGCTGGCGGCGACGGCCGCGTGGTTCCTGGTGCTGAAGAAGGAACGGCGGCGGGCGGGCATCACCGACGGCAACCCGCAGGACCTCTACTTCCAGCGCTGCTACGAGCTGGCCAGTGCTCACGGCGATCCGCGCGGGGAGCCCGCCGCGGTCGCCCGCCGGGCCGCCGCCGTCCTCGCGGAGGTCCACCGGCGCGAGGGTCCGACCCTGGCCGGGGTCCGCGACTTCGTGGCTGGCCACGGCGACGAGCTGACCCGGCTGCTCGACGCCGCCTGGGCCCACCCGCCCGTGCCGAGGCGGGCGCCGGGCCCCGCGCGCCCCGAGGCGTTCCTCGCCACCTGCGCGACCGCGCCCGACCGGGCACTGTTCGCGGCGCTGGTCGCGGACGCGGCGGGCAGCCGGAGCGCCGCGGACCTCGACCTGCCCGGTGGCGCGCGGGTCCGCGGCCTGACCGACCTCGACCGGCCGGTCCGCCCGGTGCCGGGGCACGGCGCGTCCAAGCAGAACCTGCCCAAGCCGTTCGACCGGTCCGTGGTGGAGCGGCTGTTCGCGGCGGTGACCGGTCCGCTGCGCGACGCGCTGGACGACGTGCCCGCGCTGGTGCGCCAGGAGGTCTCCCGGTCGGCGGGCCCGTGGCAGCTCGCCGACGAGACCGGCCGGGTCGTGCTGGCGCTGGGCTGGGAGGCGACCGCCGCCCTGGTCGGCGGCCCGCCGGGTCCGGTGGGCGGGGCCGCGGCGCGGCTGCGGCTGCGCTGGGACCGCGAGGCGTACGTGCACCGCGCCCTGCGGATGCCGTCGTCGATGCCCGACGGCGTGCGCGCCGACGTGGACGGCGTCCGCGAGGCCTACCAGCGGCGGCTCTGGGTGCGGGTGCACGGCCGCGAGCTGCGCCACGACACCGTGACGGCCGACGAGCTGTGGGACGTGCTCGACGGCGTGCTCCGCTCGGTGATCCTCGACCAGCGCGACCGGCTGCGGTCGGCGCTGCGCCGCCGGTCCGACGGGGGTGCGTCGTGAGGGTCGAGCGCACCGACACCGAGGTCCGCGTCGGCCCGTGGCCGCCGCACGCCGAGCGGACGGCGCTGCTGGAGGCGCGGGGCGCGGTGCTCGCGTGGGACGTGCTGGCCGACGACCCCGTGCCGAGCGCCCGGATCCACGACCTCGACCGGGCGGCCGACTGGCTGTGGGAGGTCTACGGGACCGCGGTCACGGACGGCGCCACCGAGGTGACGGTGGCCGCCGAGGGCGACTGGCGGGTCCGGGACGCGGCACGGGTCGTCGCGCACCTGCGCTGGGCCGAGGCGTGGTGGCCCGCCTCCCCGACGGCCGGTGTCCCGGCGCTGGACACCGCGCTGCTGCGGGCGGAACTGGCGGTGGCGACCGGCTCGGTCGAGCACCTGCTGGACGACGAGGACGCCGTGGAACGGGCGCTCGCGGCGGTCGGGCCGTTCACCGCCGACCCGGCGGTGGACGCCCTCGCCGCGAGGCTCGTCGCGCTGGCCGAGGACTACGGGGTCGTGCTCACCGAGGCCGCCGTGCCGAGCCGGTCGTCGTTCGCGCTGGCGGCGGGCGGCGGCGAGCGGGCCGACGGCGTGACCGTCCTCAGCGGAGCGGAGGTCGTCGACTGGGCGTTGGTGCCGCAGGGGGTCGTGGACGCCGCCGCCGACGCGCGGTGGTCCGTGGTCCGGCGGCGGGGCTCGACCTTCCTGGAGGTCGCGGTCTCCCCCGGTCCCCGGCGGGGCACCCGGCTGGCGGCGCGCTTCGGCCAGGTCGACGTGGCGCTGGACGACACCGACGGGCTCGGCCGCCTCACCGGCAGCGCGCCGGTCCCGCCGACCGTGCTCCTGCTGCCACCCGCCCAGCGCGTCCTCACCGTGTACGCGCCCGACTTCGCCTCCCCCGCCGCCGATCCCGACCCCGACGCGCGCACGCGGCGAGCCGCGATCGTCGCCTACGCGCGGTCCAGGGTGGGCTCGCCGACGGCCACGCTCACCGAACGACGGGCGGGCCGCCGGTGACGTGCCGGGCCCTGAACGACGAGGGCGTCCGACTGCTCCAGGAGGGCGACCTCGCGCGCGCCGAGACCGCGCTGCGCGCCGCCCACGACGCCGCGACCACCCCGGCCGAACGCGTGACCACGCTGCTGAACCTGGTGTTCGTCGTGGACCCCGAGCAGGCGCTCGGGCTGCTGACCGAGGCCGTCAACGTGGCCGACGACGACGCGCTGCGCGCCACCGCGTTCGCGTCCCGCGCGGAGACCCTGCTCCGGCTCGGCCGGTGGGACGAGGCCTGGGCGGACACCGAACGCGGGCTCGTCGACGCCCCGGACCGGGAGGCCGCGCTGCTGCGGACCGTGCGGGCCGGGCTGCTGGGCGTCGTGGGCAGGGTGGACGAGGCTCGGACCGAGGCGCTGGCGGCGGAGCGGCACCCGGAGTTCACCGAGAACGCCCGCGCGACCCTGGCGCACCTCGACCAGGCCCAGCCGTGGCAGGCGTGCGTCGCGCTGAACGTCCGCGGCACGGCGCTGGCGCGGGCCGGTGACGTGCGCGGGGCCGTGGCGGCGTTCGAGGCCGCCTACCGGGCCACCCTCCTGTCCGAGGACGCCGAGGCCGTGGTGAGCCGGGCCGCCGTCGCGGGCAACCTCGCGGGCCTGGTGGACGCGGTGCGGTGGAGCACCGAGGCGATCGAGCTGGCGCGCTCCGTGCCGGAGCAGGCCGGCTCGTCCGGGGTGCTGGTCAACGCCCTGCTGGTGCGCGCCCAGCACCTCGGGCACGCCTCCCGCGCCACCGAGGCGCTGGCCGACCTGGACGAGGCGTCCCGGTTCGCCGACACCGTGGAGCTGCGGGCCGTGCGCGCCAGGGTGCTGGCCACGAACGGCCGGTTCGGCGAGGCGTCCACCGAGGCGACGGCCGCGCTCGACCTCGCCCACGCGGGCGAGCCGCACCTCGCCGCGGGCCTGCACGTCACGCTCGCCGAGATCGCGGGCTCGACCGGCGACCTGGCGGGCAGCGCCGAGCACCACGCGCTGGCCCGCGACCTGGCCGCCGCGACGGGCGACCGGCCCACCGAGGCGGGCGCGCTGCTCAGCCTCGCGCGCCTGGCGTACCTGGGCTCTGACGGCGACCGGGCCGAAGCCCTCTACGCCGAGGCCTCCGACCTCCTGCACGACGACCCGCGCGGGCTCGCGGTGTGCCTGCACGGCCGGGCCGCCGTCGCGATCAGCCGCGGCGCACCCGCCGAGGCGCTGCCGCTGCTCGACGAGGTGAGCGACCGGCTCGGCGAGCAGGCCACCCCCGTGGAGCGGATCGCGCTGCACCAGGTCCGGGGCAGCGCGCGGGAGGCGCTGGGCGACCACGCCGGGGCCGACGAGGAGTACGCCTCCGCCACGGCCGTCAGCGAGGCGGCCGGGCTGCGGCACGTGGCCATCGGCATCGCCTGGTGGCGGGCGGACGCGATCCTGCGGTCCGCGACCGCCGCCGACGTCGACCTGTGCCGCCGGGCGCTGGACCTCGCCCTGCCCGCGGCGCTGGCCGCGGAGGCCGTGCGCCACCGCTTCGCGCACGGTCCGCTGCGCGAACGCTGGATCGCGCTGGCCGCCGCGCCCGCGACCCGCGCCGCGTTCGCCGCCATCGGCTCGCTCGGCGACGTGCGGCTCGCCGCCGCCTACGTCGACCACCTGACCGCGACGGTCTCGCTGCACACCGACGGGGCGCACGCGGTCGCCCGCGAGGACCTGGTGACGCTGCCCGCGCCGCCCGCCGAGGACCACCTGCCCTACGCCGCGTCGTTCCCGCGGGTCGCGAGCGCGGACCTCGCGGCGGACCTGGTGCTGCCGCCGCGGGTGCGGGTCGACCCGGCGACACCGTCCGAACTGGACCCGTGGATCGACCTGGCCCAGCGGCGCTACGGCCTGCCCGTGCGCTCGGCCGAGGCGGTGTCGTCGTGGTAGCGGTGCAGCTCAAGTTCGTGGACGCGGGCGACCTGTACGTGTCGTGGCGCTGGGAGCACGAGCCGGACCGGCCGCGCGCCTGGCGCTTCCCCCGCGACCTCGTGCGGGACGCGCTGGCCGACTGGGCGCGGGCCGTCCCGTCACCGCTGCCGGGTGAGCGCGCCGACCAGGCGCTGGTCCGGTCCCTCACCCACGGCCCGCTGCTGGACCTCGCGCGGGAGCGGGAGCTGTCGGGCAGGCTGGCGGGGGCGGTGTTCCCCGGTCAGCTCGGCGGGGAGCTGAACGCGCTGCTGGAGCAGGGGATCAGGCCGCACCTGCGGATCCAGCCGTCGCCGTCGACCGCGCTGGTGCCGTGGGAGTCGCTGCGGGTCGACGAGGGCGAGCGGACCGTGCACCACTCCGACGTCTCCGTGCTCACCCCGGCGACGGTCCGCAACGCCCACGGCCGCCGGGCGTCGCCGTTCAGTCCGCACGGGACGGTCGTGTCGGTCGTCGACCCGGTGGTGCCCGGTTTCACCGACACCTCGGCGCTGGGTTCCGTGCTGGGCCCGGACTCGCCGTTCGAGCGGTCCGACGTGGACCGCGACGACCTGGAGCGGGCGCTGTCCGACGCGTCCCGCTTCCTCTACGTCGGCCACGTCACCACCGGCGACCACGCCCTCGACTCGCGCCTGCACCTGTCGTGCGGCACCACCACGACCGGCCGCGCCGCGCCGATCGGCGCCCACCGCCCCCTCACCGCGGCCGACATCGCGCTGGGCCACCGCCCCGGTGCCCCGAACCCGTGGCGCGTCCCCAACCGCGTGGCCCTGATCGCCTGCGACAGCGGCGGCGACACCCGCTTCGCCGAACCCGCGGGCCTGGTCGCCGCCATGGTCCACGGCGGGGCCGAGTACACCACCGCCACCCGCTGGACCCTGCCCACCGACGCGGGCCTTCGCCACCTGGTCCCGCACTTCCCGACGACCCCGGTGCTGGTGCCGACCGTGCGGGCGATCGACCGGGCCCAGTCCTCACCGGACCCCGTCGCCGCCCAGTGCGCCTGGCAGCGCGCCCAGGCCGACGAGTGGGAGAGGACCGGCGACCCGGCGCTCTCCCCCGTCGTGTGGGCCGCGTTCGGCACGGCTTGGACACCGACGCCGCGCTGACCTACTCGTCCAGGTCGATCGCCGCCGGCTCTGGCCGTGCGGGCACCTCCAGCGGCAGCAGCACCGTGAACCGCGTGTCACCCGGCTCGGACTCGACGCGGATGTCGCCGTGGTGCTTCTTCACCACGATCCGCCACGAGATCTCCAGCCCGAGCCCGGTGCCCTCGCCGACGGCCTTGGTGGTGAAGAACGGCTCGAAGATCCGGCCCTTGACCTCCGGCGGGATGCCGGTGCCGGTGTCGCCGACCTCCACGGCCACCCGGTCGTCGACCCGGTGGGTGCGGACGGTGAGGGTGCCGGTGCCGTTCATGGCGCCCAGCGCGTTGTCGACGAGGTTCGTCCACACCTGGTTCAGCTCCCCGGCGAACGCGGGCAGCGGCGGGAGCGAGCGGTCGTAGTCCTTCACCACGCGGACACCCCCGGGGATCTTGCTGCCGAGCATGACGAGCGTCGAGTCCAGCAGCTCGTGCACGTCGACGACCTGGAACGGGGCGCGGTCGAGCTGGGAGTACTGCTTGGCCGCGCCGACGAGCGTGGACACCCTGGTGGTCGCGTCCTCGATCTCGTTCATCAGGGTCTCGGTCTCGACGGTGTAGGCGAGCCAGCGCACGGCCGCCTCGGTCGCCGACCTCGGGCACAGCTCCGCGGCCTCGTCCAGCCACTCCACGTCCAGGCCGCCCGCCACCAGCGTCGGCGCGAGGTCCCAGCCGCCGGTGATGCCGTGCTCGTCCAGCCAGTCGCCGACCTCGTCCTCGCGGTCGTTGGTCTCCAGCGGCCCCAGCTTGGGGGCCTTGGCGACGCGTTCGACGGCGTTCTCCTGGAGCTTCACCAGCGCGGGCAGCGTCTCCGGGTCGATCTTGCCGCTGGCGAGCATCGCCAGCTTGTGCCGCATCCCGGCGACCCGCTCGCGCAGCGCGGCCGTGGCCCTGACCGCCGCCGCGGCCGGGTTGTTCAGCTCGTGCGTGAGCCCCGCGGACAGCGAGCCGAGCGCGAGCAGCCGCTCGCGGTCGTTCACCAGGCGCTGGGTGTTCTGCATCCCGAGGAACAGGCCCTCCAGCAGGTGCATGGCCATCGGGAACCAGTCGCGGATCACGGGCCCGAACTCGTCGGCGTCCAACTGGAACATCCGGGTGTCGGTGATCGACTCCGCGGTCGTCCGGTAGGTCGGCGACGACTGCACCTCACCCCGCAGGTACGCCTGCGTGGCACCGAAGTACGCGCCGCGGTGGTCCGTGCGGTTCGTCTCCACGCGCTGACCGCCGACGGTGCGGCACAGCGCGATCGTGCCCTCGAGCAGCACGAAGAAGCACGTCGCGGGCTCACCCTCGCTGTGCACCGGGGTACCGGCGGTGCGGGTCTCCACGTGGCCGTGCTCCGCGAGCCACCCGAGCTGCTCGTCGGAGAGGTGCTCGAACAGGAACAGCTCCCGCAGGTCCTCCGGGGTCAGCTTCGCCACGACCGTCACGACCTCTCCAGGTACCGGTGCACCAGGGTCACGGCCATCGCGCCCTCCCCCACGGCCGACGCCACCCGCTTCACCGAGTCGGCCCGCACGTCACCCGCGACGAACACGCCGGGCACGCTGGTCTCCAGGTGGTACGGCGGCCGGTCCAGCTCCCACCCGTCCGGCGCGCGGCCGTCGGCGGTCAGGTCCGGTCCGGCGAGCAGGAAGCCGCGCTCGTCGCGCGACACCGTGCCCTCCAGCCAGTCCGTGCGCGGCGCGGCGCCGATGAAGGCGAACAGCCACGACGCCTCCACCGTGGACTTCTCACCGGTCGCGGTGTGCAGCAGCGTCAACGACTCCAGGTGGTCGTCGCCGGTGCCGCCGACGACCTCCGTGCAGGTGCGGACCTCGATGTTCGGCACGCCCGCGAGCTGGTCGATCAGGTAGCGCGACATCGACCGGTCCAGCGAGTCGCCGCGCACCACGAGCACGACGCGGCGCGCGTGGCGGGAGAAGTACATGGCCGCCTGGCCCGCGGAGTTCGCGCCGCCGACCAGGTAGACGTCCTGGCCCGCGCAGCTCGGCCCCTCCGTGGTGGCCGCGCCGTAGAACACGCCCCGCCCCGCCAGGTTCTCCAGGCCGGGAGCGCCGAGCATCCGGTAGGACACACCGGTCGCCAGGATCACCGTGTGCGCGGCGAGTTCGGTGCCGTCGTCGAACTTCACCACCCGTGCCGCTCCGCGCTGCTCCAGCGCCACGACGTCGCGGGTGGTCAGCATCTCCACGTCGAACTTCAACGCCTGCCTGCGCGCCCGCTCGGTGAGCTGCTCGCCGGACACGCCGTCGGGGAAGCCGAGGTAGTTCTCGATCCGGCTGCTCGTGCCCGCCTGCCCACCGGTCGCCACCCGCTCGACCAGCACGGTCCGCAGGCCCTCCGAGCCGCCGTACACCGCCGCGCCCAGCCCCGCCGGCCCACCGCCGACCACGATCAGGTCGTAGAAGTCCGACGACGGCCGCGTGCTCAACCCGACGCGCGCCGCCAGCTCACCGTCGCTCGGCCGCACCATCGGCTCCCCCTCCGGTGTCACGACCACCGGCAGGTCCGTGCCGTCCAGGCCCGCCGCGGCGAGCAGCCGAGCCGCCTCGCAGTCACCGTCGTCCAGCGAGTGCCAGCGGAACGGCACGGAGTTGCGCGCCAGGAAGTCGCGCACCTCGTAGGAGCGCGGCGACCAGCGGTGCCCGACCACCCTGACCTGCCGCGCGGGCTGCCGGTCGGTCACCGACCAGGCGTGCAGCAGCTCGTCCAGCACCGGGTAGAGCTTCTCCTCCGGCGGGTCCCACGGCTTGAGCAGGTAGTGGTCGAGGTCGACCACGTTGATGGCCTGGATCGCGGCCTCGGTGTCGGCGTACGCGGTCAGCAGCACGCGGCGGGCCTGCGGGAACAGGTCCATGGCCTCTTCGAGGAACTCGATGCCGCTCATCTGCGGCATCCGGTGGTCCGCGAGCAGCGCGGCCACCTCCTCGCCGCGCAGCTTGATCTCCCGCAGCGCTTCCAACGCCTGGGCGCCGGACTCCGCGCGCACGATCCGGTAGCTCTCGCCGTAGTGCCTGCGCAGGTCCCGAGCGACGGCCCTGGACACGCTGGGGTCGTCGTCCACCGTGAGGATCGAGGGTCGCGAGACCCTGGCGGTCTCGGCGGGCGGGGGTGTCGTCATGGCGACCAGTCAAGCAGCGCGAACGGCCGCCGTCACCTGCGCACCCCTCCGCCCTGGGCGTAGGTTCACCCCTGAAGACCACCGAGGCGAGGAGCACCCATGACCGCCGTCACCTGCCAGCACGTCGCCGAACTCGGCGAGGCGCCGGAGCCGAGCACGCCCGACGGGTGCGAGGACTGCCTCGCCTCGGGTGGCCGCTGGGTCCACCTGCGACTGTGCCTGTCGTGCGGCAAGGTCGGCTGCTGCGACTCCTCCCCGGCCAAGCACGCCAGCAGGCACGCGGCCGAGGAGGGCCACCCGGTCATCAGGTCGTTCGAACCCGGCGAGTCGTGGCGCTGGTGCTTCATCGACGAGACGGCGGTATGACCGGCTCGCACCGGTAGGGCCCCAGTTCCCGACCGGAGGCGCCGAGCACGACCACCACCCCGTCGAACGTGCTGCCCGCCCTCTGGACGCCGGGCAGCACCGTGCAGGCGATCTGCCCGCCCGCCCGCGCGTCGAGGTCGGGGACGCGGTCGTCCTCCCGGTCCACCACGACGGCGAACCGGCCCGCCTCCCGCTCCACGACCGGACCCGCCCGCCGGTAGCCCGCGGGCACCGCCGTCCCCACACCCGCGAGGAACTCGGCCTCCGTCGGCCCGGCGAACAGCAGGTCGAGGCGCTCGGCGGCGCCGAGGGAGTCCGGACCGGGGCGCAGCACCTCGAACGCGTCGCCGCCGAAGAGCAGGTGCAGCTGCACACCGGTCACGGGGCTCCTGGGCGGCAGGCCGTACAGGAACGGCTCCGTCGGCGTGATGCCGCACCCGGCGACCGCCGACACGACCAGCAGCACCGCGGCCAGACGACGCCTCACGACCGCCTCCTTGGCAACCGCACGGTGAACCGGGCCCCGCCGCCAGGGGCGTTCCCGGCCTCCAGCGAACCGCCGTGCAGCCTGACGTTCTCCCACGCTATGGCCAGCCCCAACCCGCTGCCCTCCGACCGCAGGCGGGCCGCGTCGGCCTTGTAGAACCGCTCGAACACGTGCGGCGACACCTCGTCGGCGAGACCGGACCCGGAATCGGTGACCTCCACCACGACCTCGTCGGGCGAGGAGCGCAGCACGACGGTCACCGGTTCCGCGCCGTGCCGCAGCGCGTTGCCGACCAGGTTCGCCAGCACCACGTCGACCCGGCGGCGGTCCAGTTCGGACGGCCCCACCGACGGCAGGTCCACCCGCACCACGTCCGTCCAGCCGCGCGCGGCCAGCGTCGCCACCACCAGCGCCCCCAGCTCGACCGGCTCCGGCCGCAGCCCGGCCACCCCCGCGTCGAACCGGGAGATCTCGATCAGGTCCTCCACCAGCGCCCCCAGCTTCCGCGTCTCGGTGCTCACCATCCCGGCCGCCGTCGCGGCGTCACCGGTCAACGCCTCGTCGTCCAGCGCCTCGGTCACGGCGGTCATCGCCGTCAACGGCGTGCGGAGTTCGTGCGACACGTCCGCCACGAACCGCCGCGACCGCTCGTCCACCCGCCGCAGCTCGGCCACCGTCCCCTCCAGCTCCGCCGTCATCGCGTTGAACGTGCGGACCAGGTCCGCCAGCTCGTCCGAACCACCCGCGGGCAGCCTGGTGTCCAGGTGCCCGTCCGCGACCCGCCGCGCCCCCGACCGCAGCGCCCGCACCGGCCGCAGCACACCCCGTGCCGCCAGCAGCGCCAGCACGGCCGCGGGCAGCAGCGAGAGCAGCACCAGCAGCGCCGCGGACCTCGGGAGGGCCGCGATGGCGTCCTGCTGCGCCCCGAGGTGCTGCCGCCGGTACAGCTCCACACCCGTCGAACCCCGCACGTCACCGTCCAGCGGCGCCCCGACCAGCGCGTACGGCTGACCGTTGACCTCCACCCGCTGCACCAGCGTCCTGCGCCGCTCCCGCACCTGGTCCCGCAGCTCCTTCGGCACGTCCGCGAAGCTGATCCCGTTGCCGCTCGCGTGGTCGTTCGCGAAGACCGCGACGGCCCTGTACCGCCAGGCCAGCTCGACGAGTTCGGCGTGCGTCGGCGAGTGGTCGAGCGGCACCTCCCGCTCCAGGTCCGCGCGGAACCGCTCCACCATCGTGTCCTGCGCCGCCGACAGCACCATGTCCCGCTCCCTCAGGTACGACGCCGCACCGACCGCCGCCCCGGTGGACACCGACACCAGCGTGAACGCGACCAGCAGCCGCGCCCGCAGACCGAGCCTCACAGCGGCCCGAACCGGTAGCCGAAACCGCGGACGGTCCGCACGAACACCGGCGTGGACGGCACGTCCTCCACCTTCAGCCGCAACCGCTGCACGCACGCGTCGACCAGCCGCGAGTCACCGAGGTAGTCGTGCTCCCACACCGACTTCAGCAGCTGCTCCCGCGTCAGGACCTGCCCCGGCGACCGCGACAGCTCCAGCAGCAGCCGCAGCTCGGTCGGCGTGAGCCCCACCGGCACGCCCGCCTTGTGCACGGTCAACGCCGCCCGGTCGATCACCAGGTCGCCGAACACGCTCGTGCTGCGGGTGCCCTCGCGCTCGCTGCGCCGCAGCACCGCCCGCAGCCGCGCGTCGAGCACCCTCGGCTCCACGGGTTTGACGACGTAGTCGTCCGCCCCCGCCTCCAACCCGCCGACGACGTCGAAGTCGTCACCCCGCGCGGTGAGCATGACCACGGGCACGTCCCCCATCGCCCGCACCCTCCGGCACACCTCGAACCCGTCCACCCCCGGCAGCATCAGGTCCAGCACGACGATGTCCGGCACCGCCTCCCGCACGAGCACCAAGCCCTCCTCACCGGTCGCCGCCGCCGACACCTGGTGCCCCTGGCGGCGCAGCGCGAACCCCAGGGCGTTCCGGACGGCCTGGTCGTCTTCGATCAACAGCACACGAGCCACGGCAGCGAGTATGGGGCGCGCGGAGCGCCGGACCCCCCGTCTCCCCGCGCTCTGTGGCGAAACCCTGACACGACCCCGACGAGATCGGGAAGCGCACCACCGACCGCTACCCGTCGTGACCTCCGGGTGGCCGCCGCACCGGTGGGGGGAGCTGCCCGTGATCCAGGCGGGCCGCCGCGCCCCGTCCCACGTCGCGCCCCCGGCCCTTGCGCGTTCCGTGATCCACTCGCGACAATCCCGCCTCGGACCCACCGGACCGACGACGCTGGAGGACCAGTGCGGACGACCCTGCGCGTGCTCGGAACCGCCCTCTCCTGCGTCGCACTGGTGGCCGGGGCCACCACCGCGCACGCGGACACCGGGTGGACCCCCACCACCATCACCTGGCACCCCTGCCCCGAGGTCCCGGCCGCCGAGTGCGGCACGCTCCGCGTCCCCGTCGACTGGAACGCCCCGCGCGGCGAGTCCTTCGACCTCGCCGTCTCCCGCCGCGCGGCGACCGACCCGGCCCGCCGCCTCGGCGTGCTGGTCGCCGACCCCGGAGGACCCGGCGGCTCCGGCGCCGCGTTCGCCCAGTCCGGCTCGCTCTTCAGCCCCGAGGTGCGGGCGCGGTTCGACGTCGTCGGGTTCGACCAGCGCGGGACCGGCGGCAGCGCGTTCGTCCGCTGCTCCGAGGACCTGCTCGGCCGCGGCCCGTCCACCGACCCCGTCGACCAGGCCGCCTTCGACGCGCTGGTCGCCCACAACCGGACGCTGATCGCCGACTGCCGCGCGCGCAGCGGCCCGGTGTTCGACCACGCCGACGCGGGCCAGTCCGCCCGCGACCTCGACGCCCTCCGCCGCGCGCTGGGCGAACGGAGGATCAACTACTTCGGCATCTCCTACGGCACCGTGCTCGGCCAGGCCTACGCGGAGCGGTTCGGCGGCCACCTCCGGTCGATGGTGCTCGACAGCGTGGTCGACCACAGCGCCGACACCCGCCGGTTCGTCATCGACCGGGCGGCCTCGGTGGAGGCCGCGTTCGGCGAGTTCGCGGCGTGGTGCGACCGCACGCCCACCTGCGCGCTGCACGGCCGCGACGTCCGCGCGGTGTGGGAGGACGCGCTGGACGGCGCCGACGCCATCGGCTGGGGCAGGGCCGGGTTCATCAGCACCATCCACACCATGCTCTACGACCCCGCCTGGGCCGAGATCGCCCGGTACGTGTCGGACCTCGCGGAGGAGGAACCACCCCTGTCCGCGCGGTTCGAGTACAACTACCCCGCCGTCCGGCTCGCGACCGTGTGCCAGGACTTCTCCCTGCGCGTCCGCGACCACGCCGACTACGCCCGGCTGCGCGCCGAGGAGCTGCGCCGCGGCCCGACCCTGCGCGGCAGCGACCTCGGCCACGACGAGACCACGTCGTGCGCGGGGATCACCGGCCCCGCGGCCAACCCGCCGCACCGGCTCACCATCCACACCGGACCCGAGATCCTCGTGGTGAACTCCCGCCACGACCCGGCCACGCCGTACGCCTGGGCGCTCAGCGTCCACCGGCAGGCCCGCGCGCACACCGCGCTGCTGACCTACGACGGCTGGGGCCACGTCGCCTACGACCGCGGCGAGTGCACCCGCTCCACCGTCGACGCCTACCTGCTCGCCCTGCGCACCCCCGCCGAGGGGGCCTCGTGCCCCGCGGTCGAGCCGGCCCCGTGATCAGAGCGAGGGCAGCACGGCGGACAGGACGATCAGCACCGCGATCACGCCGTTGACCACCCAGTGCTCCACGAGGATCGCGACGAACTCGCGCAGCGTCGCGGTCGGCCAGAAGTACCAGGCCGTCGGAGCGCCGATGACCTGGCCGTTCAGCTTCGCCTTGCGCGCCAGCAGCGCGGCCCGCAGCACGTGGAAGTTGTTGGTGACGACCAGGCAGCGGTAGTCCGGCCGCTGCTCGGTCATGATCGCCTTGCTGAACACCAGGTTCTCCCACGTCGTGGTCGACCGGTCCTCCAGCAGCACCCGGTCCCGCGACACGCCCCTGGACACGAGGTAGTCGGCCATCGCGACCGCCTCCGGCACGTCCTCGCCCGGCCCCTGGCCACCCGAGGTGATCATCGCGGGCTCCACGCCCTTCGCGACCGCCGCGTCGAACGCCGTGCGCCCGCGCTCCAGCCTGCTCGCGAGCAGCGGCGGGACCTTCTCGCCGATCAGCCCGGCGCCCAGCACCACGATGAAGTCGACACCCCGCTTCGGGCGGATCCGGCCGTAGACGAACGAGTACAGCAGGAAGCACGCGAACAGGAAGCCCACGTAGGCCAGCAGACCCGTCATCACGTCACCCGCGACGCCCAGCGGCGGCCAGTCCACGTGCTGCCGCACGGCCTGGAAGAGCACGAACGCGATGATCCCCAGGCCCGCCGCGAGCGACAGCAGGTTCACCGGCCGCAGGCCTTCGCGGCGGACCATCGTGACGCCGTTCGCGACGAGGAACACCGCGAGCCCGACGATGAGCAGCGGGACCAGCACGACGACACCGACGACCACCACGGTGGCGGCCGTCTCGGAGACCGACGCGAGCGTCAGCAGCAGGCCCAGGCCCAGGAACGCGAGCGTGAGGAAGAGGTACACGCCGTTGCGCAGCCTCCTCCGGTCCCGGACGAAGCTGACCAGGAAGAACAGGAACCACAGCAGCGCGATCCCGTAGCTGTAGACGCTGACCGTGGTCATGGGCCGGGCCACCTCCGAGTCGAGGTGATCATTAGACCAGACGGGGGACGGCGTACCCGGCGGAACGTCCGTCCGCGGCGGTCCGGGGCGTGATCGGGCCCTTCCGCCGGTGCCGCCGTGACCGTGCGTCGTCCCGAACGATCTTGTTTCGGTCTACACTGAAGTCATTGAGGAGGCTGAGGCACCGGGCGGCGGGCGGGCTTCGCCGTCAGGTCGTGAGAGCGTCGTTCATGGTGCCGAACACCGCCAGCTCCCGGTCGATCCGCGAGACGTGGAGCACCGCCAGCACCGCCGGGGTGTTGACCACCAGGCGCAGGACGTTGCCCCGCGCCTTGGCGTGCAGGTGGGCGTCCAGCACGACGGTGAGGCCGGTGGAGCCCAGGAAGCGCAGGCCGAGGCAGTCCACCACCACCAGGGTGTACCGGGAGCAGAGCGCCCTGAGCTCGCGGCCGAGCCGGTGGGCGCTGGCCGAGTCGGACTCGCCCTCCACCGCGACGATCGCGCTGCGGCTGCCCCGGCACACGCGGATGGTCAGCGCCTGCCCGTGGGTGACCAGCACGCCGGGTGGGTGTGGTTCGGACACTGTGCACCCCAAGCAATCCCCGTTTGAGCGGGAGAGGACCCTATCGGGCACCCGGTGGCCCCACAACGCCGCGCCGCCACGTTCACCCGGCTCGCTTAGCCCGTTAGCGCGAGCGCGGTCCCGCACCGTCCGAAGTGGACGTATCAGGTCCCGCGGGGCGCCAGTGCGCGGTCCATGGTCCCCGCCAGCACCGCGGCGCCCCGGTCCGGCCCGGCCGCCCGCACCTCGTCGCGCAGCGTCCGCAGCCGGGGCGTGGCGCCCACGGCCAGCAGGCCGCGCAGCGCGGTCTCCACCAGGGGCGCGGTGAGGGTGTTCGGGTCGAGGACCACTCCCGCGCCCGAGCGCTCGGCGTCGTGGGCCACGCAGAACTGGTCGCTGGAGAACGGGAGCACCAGCGCGGGCACACCCGCCTCCAGGGCCTCCGTGAAGGTGTTGTTGCCGCCGTGGTGCACGATCGCGGCCACGTGCGGCAGCAGTGCCCGCTGCGGCACCTCGGCCTCCAGCAGCACGCGGGGGTGGGCCGCGAGGTCGGCCAGCGCCTCGACGCGCGCGCCCGCGGCGACCACCACCAGCACGTCCGGGACGGCCAGCGCGCCCGTGACGGCGGTCCGCAGGACGTCGTCGCGGGCGGACAGGAACGTGCCCAGCGCGACCAGCACGACGCGGCGGTCGCGGACGCGGGCGAGCCGGTCGTCGTCCAGCCGGTCGGGTTCGGTGCAGTGGCCGAGGAACACCAGCTCGGGCTCCCGCGGCAGCGGCGGCAGCCACGGGAACCTCGGGTAGTTGAGGACGGCCGCGTGCGGGGACGTCAGCGCGAACGCCCGGCGCGGCGCGGGCCGGTCCGGGGCGTGCCGCGCGACGAAGTCCGCGAACAGCTCGGTGAACCGGAGGTCGGTGAGCCTGGTCGCCTCGCGCAGCTCGGCGAGGTCGCCCGGCGCGACGGCCGACGGCCAGAGCTGGGGCAGGCCGAAGAACTGGTCGTCGCGGGTCACCAGGTAGGTGGGGTGGCCGGGGCAGAAGGACGCGAACGGCAGCCCCAGGGTGTGCAGCGCGAGGGTCACCGCGTAGTTGAGCTGGTCGACCAGGTACCAGTCGGGGCGCAGGCGCTCGTGCAGCGCGGCGAGGTCGGCCAGCACCTCCTCCGGCGCGGCCAGCACGTCCGCACGGCGGTGGGTCGTCTGCGCCAGCAGCGCGGGCACCGCGCCGCGCCTGGTCGCGTCGAGGAACTCGGCGAGCCTGCGGGCGGACTCGGCGTCCTGCACGGTGTTCTGCGCCACTCCCGTGTTGGCGTTGCGGGTCGTGCGCAGCGGCGTGAAGTCCAGTCCCCCGGCCAGGTCCACGAACTCCGGTGTGGACGCGAATACCACGTCCACACCGGACCCGCACAACGAACGGGCGAGAACCGACAGCGGTTGCGCGTGCGAGCGGAACGGGGGGCTGATCACGACGACACGGGACACTGCTCGCCTCACTCTCGTTGGGAACACCGGGTTCTGTTCGATCCGGAAGGCCGCCCGGTTCGAACGTAGTGCGTGCGACCACACCCGGATCTCTTGCGAGCACTGGAAAACCGTCGGCACCGCCTGGGCCTCCCGCCCTCCCCACCGGCGGTGGAAGAGGCCGTCGAGGCCCTCGTTCGAGCGCCCTCACCTGCGGCGTTCTCGCTGTTGTGCGATCTGTTCCCGGACGTGCTAGCCGACGGCGGCGCGGAGCGGCTGTCCGCACTGCTGCGGAGGACTCTGCTCGACCGGCCGGGCGAGCCGGTCACCGGGTGGCTGCTCGACCTCGCCGCCCTGCACGGCCTGGCCCCCCTGCGCGCGGACGAGGTGCGGGCGGTGGGCGACGGCGCTCCGCTGTGGCGCTACCTGCACGGGATCGGGCTGCCCCCGCGCGGCGAGCCGAGGTCGCCGTACGAGAAGCTGCTCCTGGACCTGCTCGGCGGCGGCGGGTCCGCGCCGCGCGCCGAGCCGGTGGACGGGCCGGCGGTGGTGCAGTCGATGCTGATCGGCGGCACCGGACGGCCCGGCGAGGGCGCCAGCGGCGGGCTCGGGGTGTTCCTGCGGTCGCTGGGCGACGCGCTGGCCGACCGCGCCGACGTCGGCCGGGTCGTGACCGTCGTGCTCGCGGCGAACCCCACGGCGCTCGTCGTGGAGCGGGCGGCCGACCGGGAGCACTGGACCGTGCACGTCCCGGTCGACTCCCCCGTCGCGCTCGACCAGCGGGAGATGGGCGGGCACCGGGCGGCCATCACCTGGTGGCTCCGCGAGCTGCTGTCCCGCCACGGGCTCGTGCCGGACGTCGTGCACGTCCGCTACTCCGACGACGGCTCGCTCGCGGTGGCCGACGCGGCCCGCCTGCTGGGCGCGCGCGTGGTGTTCACGCTCACCCCGGACCCGCACCGCCACCTGGCCGCGCGGTACCCGGAGGAGGGGTCGGACGTCGACGCGCTGCGGTTCGACCTGCACCGCGTGCGCGTCGCGGACCGGCTGGTCGGGCGCGCCGACACCCTGGTCGCCATCGGCGGTCGGGGCGACGAGCTGCTGGAGCACTTCCCCCAGCTGGAGCACCGCCACGCGGTCGCCATCGAGGAGGGCATCGCCCCGCTGGCCGGGACGGCCCGGCCCGCGCTGGTGCGCGAGCTGTTCGAGCCGTCCAGGGTGTTCCCCCGGCTGGACGACTCGGCGCGGGGCCTGCCGGTGCTGCTCAACGTCGGCCGCCTGCACCCGGTCAAGCAGCAGGCGGTCCTGGTGCGGGCGTGGCTGGAGGCGGGCCTGCACCGGTCGACGGCGCTGGTGCTGATCGGCGGCTCGGTCACCGACCGCACGCCGGACGAGCAGGCCGTGCTGGACGAGGTGCTGGCGCTCGCCGCGTCGGTGCCGGGGTCGCGGGGGCGGTTGGCCGTGCTGCCCGCGTGGCCCAACACGAAGGTGCGGGAGCTGGAGCACACGCTGGTCCAGGCCGTACTGGCCCCGTCGCCGCACGTCTACGCGTGCGCGAGCGCGAAGGAGGAGTTCGGGATCGCCGTCCTGGAGGCCATGGAGGCCGGGATGCTGGTGGTCGGCCCGCGCACCGGCGGCCTCCCCCACTACGTGGACCACGGGCGCAACGGGTTCCTCGCCGACACGTCCACCGCCGAGGGGCTGGGCGACGCGCTGCGGGAGGTCGTGGCGCTGGGCGACGCGACCCGCGCGGTCGCCGACGCGGGCCGGGAGACGGTGCGCGAGCGCTTCCCGATCGCCCGCGTCGCGGGGGCCTTCGCCCGCGTCTACCTCGACCTCGCCTGACCGAGCCCGGCGGTCCCGAACACCCCGCGGACCGCGGGGTGGCACCACTTTTGCGGACGGGGGGTCGCGTTCGACACCGAAGTGCCGAGGTGCGCACGAACGCCGGGGGTGTTTCGGTAACATCGCCGAACGTGACCACGCCGACCCAGACATTCGAGTTCCAGTCCGAGGCGCGCCAGCTCCTCCAACTGATGATCCACTCGATCTACTCGAACAAGGACGTCTTCCTGCGGGAACTGGTGTCCAACGCGTCCGACGCGCTGGACAAGTTGCGCCTGGAGTCGTTCCGCGACAAGGACCTGGACGCCGACACCGACGACCTGCACGTGGAGATCGCGGTCGACGCCGAGCAGCGCACGCTCTCCGTGCGCGACAACGGCATCGGAATGACCCGCGACGAGGTCATCGGCCTGATCGGCACCATCGCGAAGTCCGGCACCGCGGAGTTCCTGAAGAAGGTCAAGGAGTCCAAGGACGCCGCGGGGTCGCAGGACCTGATCGGCCAGTTCGGCGTCGGCTTCTACGCGAGCTTCATGGTCGCGGACAAGGTCACCCTGGTGACGCGCCGCGCGGGCACGTCCGAGGGCGTCCGGTGGGAGTCCGAGGGCGAGGGCACGTACACGATCGAGCCCGTCGAGGACGCGCCGCAGGGCACGACCGTGACGCTGCACCTGAAGCCCGAGGACACCGAGGACCACCTGTTCGACTACACGTCGACGCGCAAGGTCCGCGAGATCGTCAAGCGGTACTCCGACTTCATCACGTGGCCGGTCAAGATGGCCGCCGAGAAGGCGGAGGAGGGCGCCGAACCCGCCCTGGAGACCGTGAACTCGATGAAGGCGCTGTGGGCCCGCTCCAGCAGCGAGGTCGAGCAGTCCGAGTACAACGAGTTCTACAAGCACATCAGCCACGACTGGAACGACCCGCTGGAGACCTTCCGCATCCAGGCGGAGGGCACGTTCGAGTACCAGGCGCTGCTGTTCATCCCCGCGCAGGCGCCGCTCGACCTGTTCATGCGCGAGCGCAAGCGCGGCGTGCAGCTCTACGTCAAGCGCGTGTTCATCATGGACGACTGCGAAGCGCTGATGCCGGAGTACCTGCGGTTCGTGAAGGGGGTCGTCGACGCGCAGGACCTGTCGCTGAACGTGTCGCGTGAGATCCTCCAGCAGGACCGCCAGATCGAGCGCATCCGCCGCAGGCTGGTGAAGAAGGTCCTGCAGACGATCAAGGGCCTGCCGGAGGAGAAGTACACGACCTTCTGGGGCGAGTTCGGCAAGGCCGTCAAGGAAGGCCTGCTGGACGACGCCGAGAACCGCGAGGCGATCCTGGAGATCTGCTCGTTCGACTCCACCCACTCGGCCGACGAGCAGACGCGGCTCGCCGGGTACGTCGAGCGGATGAAGGACGGCCAGGAGGACATCTACTACCTCA
>NZ_DBNGPQ010000086.1:0-24343 GCF_057122925.1 Umezawaea sp.
GCGCCGGAGCGCGGTGAGCCCACCGGACGCCGTGCCGCGCCCGAACCCGCGTTCGGCGAGCCCACGGGCCGCCGTGCCGCCCCCGAACCCCCCGTCGAGCCCACGGGCCGCCGATCGGCAGAGTCGACCGGCCGCCGGGCCGCTCCCGAATCCCCCGTGGAGCCGACCGGTCGCCGCGCCGCGCCGGAGCGCGGTGAGCCCACCGGACGCCGTGCCGCGCCCGAACCCGCGTTCGGCGAGCCCACGGGCCGCCGTGCCGCCCCCGACCCCCCCGTCGAGCCCACGGGCCGCCGGTCCGCCGAGTCGACCGGCCGCCGGGCCGCGCCCCCCGTCGAGCCGACGGGTCGCCGCGCCGCTCCCGAGCAGCCGACCGGCCAGCGCCCGCTGCCCCCCGGCGCCGGGCGCCCCCCGCTGCCCCCGGAGGGCCACCGCACCGCACCCCCGCCCGCCGAGGCGACCGGACGGCGCGCGGCACCGCTCGCGCCCCCCGCCGGACCTCCCGCGGGTGAGCACACGGGCCAGCGCCCGCGTCCCGCCGTCCCGCCGCCTGTGCCGTCCGCTGAGGGCACGGGCCGCCGTCCCCGGCCTGTTCCGCCCCCGCTCCCCGGTGCGGCTCCCCTGCCGCCCCGTGGGGACGTCACCGGGTCCCGTCCGATCCCGGCGCGCGGCGATTCGAGCGGTCCTCGGCCGATGCCGCCGCGGGTGCCCACGACCGGCGCCCACCCGATCCCGCCCGGCGCGGACCTCGGCGACCCCCGGCGGACGTCGCCCGGCCCCGACTCCAGCGGCCCCCGGCCGCTGCCCGGCGACGACCCCAGCGGGTCCCGCCGCATCCCCGTGGACCCGACCCGCAGGCCCCCCGTCGAGAGCAGGCTGAACCCCGCCGCGAACGACGTCGTCGAGCCGCCGAGGCCGCCGGGCCCCGAGCGCCGCGAGGAGATCGACCCGGCGAGCCTCACCACCGAGATGGAGGCGATCGGCGACGACGTCAAGAAGCGTCGCGAGGTCGACCACACGCTCGCGCGGTTCTCCGCCGTGCACGACGAGCTGGCCGAGCAGGAGCGCAAGCGCAAGGAGCGCAAGCAGAAGCTCATGCCGTGGAAGGCCGAGGAGGACGAGGACAAGACCGAGTACGCCGAACCGGTCGTCCTCGACGAGGACGGTGAGGTCCTGCCGCCGCGCGGCCGGACGCCGAAGCACTCGAAGATCGTCCGGATCCTCAAGATCATCTCGTTGACGTCGGCCGTCCTGGTCTTCGTGTCGACCGGCCTCGGCTGGGGCGCGCTGATGTGGGTGGACAGCAAGTTCACCGAGATCGACGCGCTGGGCTCCAACTCCGCCGCCGTGCAGGACGCCGAGAAGCAGTACGGCGACGAGAACTTCCTGATCGTCGGGTCCGACACCCGTGCGAACGCCAAGCCCGAGGACGGCGTCGGCGACGCCGACCAGGAGCAGGGCGCCCGCTCGGACGTGCTGATGCTGGCGCACGTGCCCGCCGACCGGAAGCGCGTCGTCGTGCTGTCGCTGCCGCGCGACGTGCAGGTCGACCGGCCCGCGTGCGAGGGCTGGGACCCCGCCACCGGTCAGTACAACGGCGAGCAGATCGAGGCCGCGAAGAGCGTGCTGGCCAACGAGGCCTACGCGGTCGGCGGCCCGAAGTGCGTGACCGCGATGATGAGCCAGATCACCCACCTCAACATCAACCACTTCATCAGCGTCGACTTCAACGGCTTCAAGAGCATGGTCGACGCGGTCGGCAGCGTGAACGTGTGCGTGCCCAAGCCGATGAAGGACGGCGAGCTGGGCGTGCTGTTCGACAAGGCGGGCAAGTACGACATCTCCGGGGACCAGGCGCTCAACTACGTGCGGGCCCGCAAGGTCGTCGGCGAGGTGGCGGGCGACTACGACCGGATCACCCGGCAGCAGAAGTTCCTGTCCTCGCTGCTGCGCAAGGCGCTGTCCAACGAGATCCTGCTCAGCCCGAGCAAGCTGAACTCGTTCATCAACGCCTTCGCGGCCTCCACGCAGGGCCAGAACGTGGGCGCCTCCCAGCTCCTCACCCTCGGGCAGTCGTTGCAGGGCCTCGAAGCGGGGCGCGTCAGCTTCGTGACGATGCCGCACCGCACCGAGGAGGGGCCGACGCTCAGCACCGACGACAACATCGAGAAGTTCGTCCCCGAAGAGGCGGACCGGCTCTTCAAGGCGATCATCGAGGGCACCCCGCTGCCGGGCGAGACGCCGGACAAGAGCGAGACGTCGTCCGCGCCGCCGCCGCCCGCGCAACCGGGCGCGGGCAAGATCATCGACCCGAAGGACGTGCACCTCCAGGTGCTCAACGGCGACCCCGACGCGGGTGGCGCCGCGGGCAGGCTCGAGGAGGCGTTGAGCGAGCAGGGCTTCGACGTCGTCAAGACCGACGACGCCCCGCGCGTCGACAAGACCGTCATCAAGTACGGCGTGGGCGGTGAGGACGCCGCGGCGACCCTCGGCGCCGCCGTGCCGGGCGCGACCCTCCAGTTCGACGCGGTCATGGGCAGCGCGGTCGCGATCGTCATCGGTCCGAACTTCGACGCGAAGGTTGTTTCACCGCAAGGCGGAACCGCGCAGAACACGGCCGCCGGCGAGAACTCGGCGCCCTCCGACCTGTCCATTGTGAACGGTGGCGCCGACCCCTGCGCCTAGGGGAGCTGGACACCATCGGTTCATCCGGGGTTCATTCGACGATGTCGCTGCCGCGACACGGTCGACGTACGCTGTCGGCATGCGTGAGGCCTACCATGACCAGCTCGGACAGCTCGCCGACCAGCTCGCCGACATGTGCGGCATGGTCGGTGACGCGATGGAGCGCGCGACCACCGCGCTGCTCGACGCGGACCTGGCGCTCGCCGAACAGGTGATCGGCGACGACGTGAAGGTCGACGACGTGCGCGCCAGCATCGAGGAGCAGTCGTACGCGCTGCTCGCGTTGCAGGCCCCCGTCGCGACGGACCTGCGCACGGTGCTCGCGGTCATCCACGCCGCGGAGAGCGTCGAACGCATGGGAGACCTGGCGCTGCACGTGGCGAAGGCAGCTCGGCGCAGGCACCCGCAGCAGGTGCTCGGCGAGGACGTCAAGCCGTACTTCTCCGAGATGGGCCGCATCGCGGTCGAGCTGGCGCGCGAGGCCACCGTCGTCATCCGCACGCAGGACGTCGCCCGCGCGCGGTCGATCGAGGACGCGGACGACGCGATGGACGACCTGCACCGCCACCTGTTCACGGTGATCATGGACAAGGACTGGCCGTACGGCGTCGCCTCCGCCGTCGACACGACGCTGCTGGGCCGCTTCTACGAGCGCTTCGCCGACCACGCGGTCTCGGTGGCCAAGCGCACCGTCTTCGTCGTCACCGGCCGGATGCCCGGCTACGGCGACGACTCGGACATCTGACCACTCCACCCACCGAGGGGCCCCGTCGTCGACGGGGTCCCTTCTTCACGTCCGGAGCACGGCCAGTTCCTGCACCAGCTGCGCCGCGATGCGGGCGTTGTCGGCCGGTGCCTGGGTGAGCCAGTCCCGACCGTCCTGGCCGGGGCGCTTCACCGTGACGTAGCGGCCCTGGTCGTTGTCGAACCAGGCGATCTGGGGCGACCGCGCCTCCCTGCCGTGACGCCCCCGGACCGCGACGCCGAATTGCCCGGCGCGCAACCTCGGCCGCTCGAAAACCGCGGTGAGCGCCCGATTCCGCGCCGACTCGGCCGAACGGGACGTCATCGTGCTGGTGAACCTCGTGTTGGCGAAGTCGTCCTGCCGCGGTGGTGGCGGCGGCGCGCTCGTCGGCATCGGCACGGCGACCGACTGGCCCGGCCCCGGCCGGTAGGGCGGGACGAGGTTGACGACCGCGTGGACGAGGGCGCTCGACCGGAGCACCTCGATCCGCATCATCCGCTCGTCGAGCACGGCCAGCACGGCCGTCTCGCCCACCGCGCCGCCGCGGGCGAGCAGCTGGCGCTCGACCGCCCTGGCGTCCAGCGAGGCGATGGCCGTGACGCCGAACTCGAAGCGCACCAACGTGGTCAGCGCTCGTTCGACCTCCGCGTCGACCCGGCCCCTGGCGGCCAGGCCGCGCGACTGGAGGTCGTCGTAGACGGCCGCGCGGATGGCGCGCCGCTCGTCCACGGTCCGGCCCGCGTAGGGCAGGTCGAACGGGTAGGGCCTGCTGCCGAGGGCGAGGTCCTCCCACAGGACGTCGACGGCCGGGTGCGACAGGGAGAACGAGTGCACGCTCACCCGCCGATGACGGGCGGGGCGACCAGCGTGCCGTCCCCGAACACGTCCTCGGTCTCGACGAGGTACGACGGCGCCTTGTGCTCCGCGTCCTCGCCGCCCTGGCCCCTGGCTCCGCCGCCGCCCATGGCACCGGCGCCCGCGGCACCCGCACCACCGCGACCCGCGCCGCCCACGCCCGCGACGCCACCGCCGGACCCGGACGGCCCGAAGCCGCCCGCGCGGTCGCCGAACGCGCCCGCCGAGCCCCCGGGACCGAAGCCCTTGGCCGCCGCGGCACCACCGATGCCGCTGCCCGCGCCGCCGCCGAGTCCGCCTCGACCACCACCGGCTCCGCCGCCCGCGCCACCACCGCCCGCGCCGCCGCCGCGGCCCGCGCCGGGGGTGTTCGGTCCGCCGCGGCCCGCGCCGGGAACGTTCGGTCCGCCGCGGCCGGGGCCCGTGCCCGGACGGCCGCCCGGCGGGAAGCCGCCGGGACCGGGGATGAAACCGGGACCGGGGTACGGGCCGCCGGTTCCGCCACCGCCGCCACCGCCGCCACCGGGACCCGGCGTCGTCCCACCACCGCCCGGCGGGACGAAACCCGCGGTCGTGGTGGTGCCGCTCGGGCCGACGACGCCCGTGCCGGTGCCGGTGCCGGTACCCGTGCCGGGCAGGGTGGGGACACCGGGCGTGCCGGGGACGGTGGGCGTGCCGGGGGGCTGGCTGTCGTCGCCACCGCCGGTGCCGCTCATGGGAGGCGGAGGTGCGAACGCGGGCATGGTCGAACCGGCCTCCTGGAACCCGGCCGACATCGTGTTCATGACCTCGGCGGCCCGCTCGTGGGCCTGCTGCTTCTCCTCGAACTTGGCCTCGATCTCGTCGATCGTCTCGGCCCACTTGAACGGGTTCGGCTCGGAGAAGAACATCTTGTAGGCGTCGGCGGTGCTGAAGTTCACCGGTTCCGGCATGGAGTTCTTGGCCGTCTCGGCGGCGTTCTGCTGGGCGGACAGCCTGTTCCCGGTCAGCTGCGCGGCCTGCGCGGCGTCACCGGACCACTGCGCGACACCGGTGAAGTAGCCCTGCGCCGCGCCCGCGGCCTCACCCCGCCACGCGCCCTTGCTCGCCTCGGTCGCCGCCGTCAGCCCGCTCTGCAACTCGGCCAGGGTGTTGCCGATCTTCGTCCAGGCCTCGCCCTGCTCGTCGGCCGTGCCGGGGTCCATGTCGTCGTTGACCATCGACTTGAGCGCCGCGTGGTCGTAGCCCAGGTAGTACGAGCCGACCGACGACATCGGCGGCCGGTACGACTCCACGACCTGTTCGAGCTGCTCCTGCTGCTGGGTCTGGTTCCGCGCCGCGCCCGCCTGGTACCGCAGGTAGTCGTCGATCGTGGCGAACTGTCCGAAGAAGCCGGGGTTCTCCGCCACCGCCCGCTCGTACTCGGCCCGCAGCTCGGCCTCGGTCTGCCCGGCGTAGGTGACCTTGCCCGCCTGGCTGTTCGGCGCGGGAGCGCCACCGGGGCCGGCCTGGGTGGTGGGCGGTGCCATGACGGGTCGTCCTTACTTCGGCAGGGAGGGTTCGACGGCGGTGGCGACGGCCGTGGCAGCGGCGCAGGCGTCGTCGAGGGACGCGTTCGCGGACGACATGAAGTCCACTCGAGAGGTGCTGGTGACCTCCACGGCGACCAGGCAGGAAGAACTGGAGAAGGCCTTCTTCACCAGCTTGGCCTTGCGCGAACCGACGGTCGTGTTCGTGAGCTCCGCGTTGGGCCCGCCCTGCGCTTCTTCGTAGCCGAGGTCCGGCCGAGCCCTGAGCGAGACCGACACCCCCGGGACGGCTCCGTACTTGGCACCGCACTGCTCCTTGGCGATCTCCTCGATGTCGGTCAGGCTGAACTGCCCGGCGACCGCGGTGAGCACCTTGCACCCGTCGAAGGTCGCCAGGGCGTTGCCCGCACCGGACGAGGACGAGGTCGGCGTGGTCGGTTCAGCCGCGGAGGTGCTCGACATCCCCGTGGTCGTGGCTGGAGCGGGGTTGCCGCCCTCCTGCTGCGAGCACCCCGCCAGGACGAGAACGAGCGCCACGATCGAGACGACGGACCGCGATACGAGAGACATGGTCGACTGCATCCTCACTTCATCTGCGATTCATCGATTTCGCGGTAGTTGTCGACCGCCTTCTGCATCGCAAGCCTGGCATCCTCGAGCGCGGCCTTCAGCTGCTCCACCGCGGGGATGATCCCCTCGGTTCCCGCGCCGCCGGTGGCGCTCTCCAGGTTGTACCGGCTCAGGGTCTGCCCATCGGGGCTGGTCCCGAGTTTGGTCGGTTGCTGAAGCGCGATCATCACCTGGTCGACGTCACGCAAATCGGCCTGAGCCGCCTCGATCGCCTTCACGTACGCCTCGGCGCCCTCGGGGCTGATGGCGAAGCCGCCTGATTCCGCCGCCTGCTTCAGGCTCCGCATGTTGGTCGTCATGGTCTGCATCGACCCGACACTCATCGCCACCGTTCCCCCACTCGTCAGCCCAGCACGCTACCGGTTGGACCAGCCCGTGTCCCGGCTATGACGGACGTGCGGAACCCTCAGTTCCACACCGGGTGAAAACGCGGAAGGCCCGCCCTGGCGGGCGGGCCTTCCGGGGTGGTGCGGGCCTCAGCCGAAGCGGCCCGAGATGTAGTCCTCGGTGGCCTTCTGGGTCGGGTTGGAGAAGATCTTCTCCGTGTCGTCGACCTCGATGAGCTGGCCGGGCTGGCCGACGCCCAGGAGGTTGAAGAACGCCGTCTGGTCGCTGACGCGGGCGGCCTGCTGCATGTTGTGGGTCACGATGACGATCGTGTAGTCCTTCTTCAGCTCGGTGATCAGGTCTTCGATCGCCAAGGTGGAGATGGGGTCCAGTGCGGAGCACGGCTCGTCCATGAGCAGGACGTCCGGCTGCACGGCGATGGCCCGCGCGATGCACAGGCGCTGCTGCTGGCCACCGGACAGGCCGCCGCCGGGGCGGTCCATGCGGTCCTTGACCTCGTTCCAGAGGTTGGCCCCGCGCAGCGAGCGCTCGGCCACCTCGTCGAGCTGCTTCTTGTTCTTGACGCCCGCCAGCTTCAGGCCCGCCACCACGTTGTCGCGGATGGACATCGTGGGGAACGGGTTGGGGCGCTGGAACACCATGCCGATGGTGCGCCGCACCTGCACCGGGTCCACCGTGGACGCGTAGATGTCCTCGCCGTCCAGCTGCACCGTGCCCTCGACCCGTGCGCCGGGGGCGACCTCGTGCATGCGGTTCAGCGACCGCAGCACGGTGGACTTGCCGCAGCCCGACGGACCGATGAACGCGGTCACGTTGCGCGGCGGCACGGAGAGCGAAACCTGCTGCACGGCGTGGAACTTGCCGTAGAAGAGGTTGAGGTCCTTGACGTCGATGCGCTTCGCCATCGCTACTTACCGCCCGCTCACTTGGTCTTCGGCGCGAGCCACCGCGAGATCACGGTCGCCAGCAGGTTGAACAGCGTGATGATCAGGACAAGGGTGATCGCCGCGCCCCAGATGCGGTCGAAGCCCGCCTCCGTGGGGTTGTTGCGCTCCGACGTCATCAGCAACGGCAACGAGGCCATCGGGCCGTCGAAGAGGTTGTAGTTGATGTACGGGGCGTACGCGGCGAGCACCAGCACCGGCGCGGTCTCGCCCATGACCCTGGCGAGGGCCAGCATGATGCCGGTGAGGATGCCGGACAGGGCGGTCGGGATGACGATCTTGACGATCGTCTTCCACTTGGGGATGCCCAGCGCGTAGGACGCCTCGCGCAGCTCGTCCGGGACGATCTTGAGCATCTCCTCGGTGGTGCGCACGATCACCGGCACCATCAGCAGCACCAGGGCGAGCGACACCGCGAACCCGCTGCGGCCGAAGCCGAACGTGGTGATCCACAGCGAGTAGACGAACAGCGCCGCGACGATCGACGGGACACCGGTGAGGATGTCGACCATGAACGTGGTCGCCTTCGACAGCCGCGAACGGCCGCCGTACTCCACCAGGTAGACCGCCACGAACAGTCCGATGGGGACGGAGATCAGGCCGCAGACCAAGCCCTGCACCAGGGTGCCGTAGATCGCGTGGTAGACACCGCCACCGGACTGCCGGGACAGCAGGCCGGACAACGACTTCTGCCACCAGTCGGCGTTGAGCACGACCGGGAAGCCGCGCTGCACCACGGTGTAGAGCACCCACACCAGCGGCACGACGGCGATCAGGAACGCCAGGCTCACCAGGACGGTCGCGGCGAGGTTCTTCGCCTTCCGCCCGGTGCTGACGCTCTGGAACGTCGGCGGGGTCGCCAACCGCGAGAGGTCGGCCGTGTCGGTGCTCATTCGTACTCCTTGTGACCGGCGACGATCGACCTCGCGATCGCGTTGACCACGAAGGTCAGCACGAACAGGACGAGGCCCGCGGCGATGTAGGCGCCCGCGGACCTGGGGTCGTTGAACTCCGGCGCCGCCAGCGCGATCTTCGAGGCGAACGTCGCGCCGCCGTCGAAGAGGCTCCAGCCGAACGACGAGCCGGTCGCGCTCAGGATGATCGTCAGCGCGATGGTCTCGCCGAGCGCGCGGCCGAGGCCGAGCATCGACGCGCTCACGTAACCGGCCTTGCCGAACGGCAGGACGGTGGTGCGGACGACCTCCCACTTGGTGGCGCCCAGCGCGATGGCGCCCTCGACGTGGGGGCCGGGCGTCCGGTCGAACACCTCGCGGCTGACGGCGGTGATGATCGGCAGGATCATCACGGCGAGGACGATGCCCGCGGTGAAGATGGTGCCGCCGAGGGCGATGCTCACGTTGCCCTTGGCGAACAGCGGGATGAAGCCGAGGCTGGAGATCAGCCACTCGCCGATGGGCGTGAGCACCGGGCCGAGGACGAACAGGCCCCACAGGCCGAAGATGATCGACGGGACGGCCGCGAGCAGGTCGATCACGTAGGCGAACGGCCTGGCGAGCCTGCGCGGCGCGTACTGGGTCAGGAAGAGCGCGATGCCCAGCGCGATCGGCATGGCGATGACCAGCGCGAACGCGGCCGACACCACGGTGACCAGGAACAGGTCGAGGATGCCGAACCGCATGTCGGCGACGTCGCCGGTGGACCACTCGCGGCTGAAGAGGAAGTTGACGTTGTCCAGCGCGAGCGACGGGATCGCCTGCACGAGCAGGAACACGCCGATGGCCCCGATGAGGGCCACGATGAACACGCCGGATCCGGTCGCCAGACCCTTGAAGATCCGGTCTCCCGGTCGGACGTGGGGTGACTTCGGTTCGACTTCCGTTTGGGGCGGAATCGGAGCCTCCGGGGGTGGCACTGGGGTGTGGGCCGCTGCCCCCCTGGGGGCACCGGCGGAACCGGTGCCCCCGGGGGGCTTGACCACGACAGGGTCGCTCATCGCGTTGACGGCGTCGACTCGGGAGTCTGCCGGCTACCTCAGGCGATGGCCTTGATGGCGGTCAGGATCTTCTCCTGGAACGCCTTGGGCAGCGGCGCGTAGCCCGCGTCGCTCAGGCCTGCCTGGCCGTCGGTCGCGGCGACCGTGAGGAACGCCTTGACGGCCTTCGCGGTGTCGGCGTCGTAGCCCTTGGAGCAGACGATCTCGTAGGTCGCGAGGATCAGCGGGTAGGTGCCCGCGGCGGTGGAGGCGTAGATGGAGTTCAGGTCGAGGACGAGGTCGTTGCCCTCACCCTTGATCTTCGCGCCGTCGATGGCCTTGCCCACGGTCTCGGGGGTCAGCTCGACCGCGCCGCCACCGTTGTCGATCTTCGCCACGGACAGCTTGTTGTCCTGCGCGAACGACCACTCGACGTAGGTCACCGCACCGTCGACCGAGGCCACGGCCTGCGCGACACCGGCGGACTTCTCCTTGCCCTCGCCGAGGCCACCCTTGAACGCCTTGCCGTCGCCCTGGGTCCACGCGCCCTTGGAGGCGGCGGTCAGGTACTTCTGGAAGTTGTCCGTGGTGCCGGACTCGTCGGAGCGGTAGACGACCGTGATGTCCTTGTCCGGCAGCTTCGCGCCGCTGTTCAGGGCGGCGATGGCCGGGTCGTTCCACTTCTTGACCGTGCCGTTGAAGATCTTGGCCGCGACCTCGCCGTTGACCGTGAGGTCGGTGACGCCGTCGAGCTTGTAGCTGATCGCCACGGGGCCGAACACCAGCGGCAGGTTCCACGCCGGGTTGGACTTGCAGCGGGTGGCGGCGGCGTCGACCTCGCCCTTGTCCTTGGAGAGGGGCGAGTCGGAGCCGCCGAAGTCGACCTGCGCGGCGTTGAACTGCTTCACGCCCGCGCCGGAGCCGGACGCGTTGTACGCGACGTCGGCGCCCTGGCACTTCTGCTGGTAGACCTGCACGAAGGACTCGATCGCGGTCTTCTGCGCGGACGAGCCCTCGGCGTTCAGCTTCGCCTTGCCGGTGCAGTCGACCTGCTCGGTCGAGGCGGCCGCCGAGGCGCCACCCGTCGACCCCGCAGGGGCGTTGTTGTCGCTGCCACACGCGGTGAGCAGGAGCGCGCCGGCCGCGATGAGGCCGAGCGTTGCGCCGTGCCGCTGGATCTTCACCTGAGGGTCCTCCACCTACCGAAGCTTTCGCGGTTTCGCGACGGACGTCGCCGCTCGCTACGGAAGGTAGGCAGCGAGAGTGGACGGATTCCCTAGTCGAGATGAACGGCGGGTGAACAGGACAAGGGCAGTCAGCAGGACAGGCTCATCGATACACGTCCGTGACCTGCACGTTCGCCTGGAGTGACGGCCCGGCTACTACCGGCCGTACTGGACGTCGGCATCCCACAGCGTGAACCCCAACCGGGTGTACACCCGAACAGCGGCTGCGTTGTCGGATTCCACGTAGAGCATCACTTGGCGTAGTCCCTGGTCCTTCAGGTAGCGCAGTCCGGCGACCGTCAGGGCCTTGCCGAGACCGCCGCCCTGGGCGTCGGGGTCGACCCCGACCACGTACACCTCGCCGAGGGGCTCGTCGAGGTCGTGGACCTTGGTCCAGTGGAAGCCCAGCAGCGTGCCTCCGGGGTCGACCGCCAGCAGGAAGCCCTTCGGGTCGAACCAGTCCTCGGCTTCCTTGTGGGCGACGTCCTCGATGCTCATGGCGCCCTGCTCGGGGTGCCAGTCGAACGCCCGGTGGTTGACGTAGACGACCGCGGCCTCGTCCTGGCCGGGGACGAACGAGCGGAGGGAGACGCCCTCGGGGAGTTCGGCGACGGGCAGGTCCGCGTCCAGCCGCAGGCGCATCCGCAGGAGTTCGCGGACCTTGCGGAAGCCGTGCTTGGTCGCCAGCGCCTCGGCGTCCGGGTGGCCGCCGTGGGCCCACACGCGCAGCCCGTCGGCCTTCTCGACCACGGCTTCGCCCAGCTCGGCGCCCAGACCCCGCTTGCGGTGGTCGGGGTGCACCACGAACTCGGCGACCTGGTTGCCCGCGGAGTCGCCCAGCAGGTCCAGGTGCGCGTACCCCACCACGGCACCGTCCACGCGGGCCAGGAGGTGGGCGCTGCCGTGGGCGCCGGGCCTCATCCTGAGGCGGACGTGCTCGCCGACCGGGGCCACGCCGTCGGTGTGCTCGGCCGCTTCCAGGACCACGGTGACCTCGTCGGCCTGGGCCTCGGACAACTCGGTGAACCAGCTCAGTTCCGCCACGTCCGCGACGGTACCGGGTCGGGGGTCGCCCGCGATCGAGAAGCGGATCTCCCGACGTCTTGGTTGGCCGGGACGGAGGACGCACGACGAGCCCGGTCCGACGCGGGTGGGGGTGTCGGACCGGGCTCGCCGCGCCTGCGGCGGCTAGACCCGGAAGAACTCCGCGTCCTCGATCGAGGACGTGGTGTCGGCTGAGTCGGCGTGCTGGTCAACACCGCCCCGGCGGACGGCTCCCGGACGCGGGGGGCGGACGAACTTGTAGCCCACGTTGCGCACGGTGCCGATGAGGGACTCGTGCTCGGGGCCGAGCTTCGCGCGGAGGCGCCGGACGTGGACGTCCACCGTGCGGGTGCCGCCGAAGAAGTCGTAGCCCCAGACCTCCTGGAGCAGCTGGGCGCGGGTGAAGACCCGGCCCGCGTGCTGCGCGAGGTACTTCAGGAGCTCGAACTCCTTGTAGGTCAGGTCGAGCGGACGGCCCTTGAGGCGGGCCGTGTAGGTGGCCTCGTCGATGACGAGCTCACCGAGCTGGATGGAGCCGTCGCCCCCGGTCTGCGCCGTGCCGCGCCGGGAGCGCACCAGGCGCAGGCGGGCGTCGACCTCGGCGGGGCCGGAGGTCGGCAGCAGGATCTCGTCGACGCTCCAGTCGGACGTGACGGCCACCAGGCCGCCCTCCGTCACGACGGCGACGACCGGGACGTCGACACCGCTGCTGTCGAGCAGCCGGCAGAGGCTGCGGGCGCCCGCCAGGTCGGTCCTGGCGTCGACCAGGACGACGTCGTGCGGCCCGGCCTCCAGGAGCGCGGAGACCTCGGGCCGGAGCGGCCGGACCTCGTGGGGCAGCAGGGACAGCGCGGGCAGCACCGCCTCGGGGTCTGAGTCGGTGGTCAGCAGCAGCACGTCGATGCTCATCGCGGGCCCTCCTAAGTGGCTGGTGACTGGTCACCGAACCAGCCCAGCAGCGTACGGTGACCGGGCCCCGTTGCCTGCGGATGACGGAGACAATACCGGTGCGATCCACGAAAGACCCAGGTCAACAGGTCAGGGTCACAGTTGTTTCCACAAGCGTCACGCTTGTTACATCCATGTCACACGACGGCGTGCTCCTGCACGGTGTGCACATAACCCCTGCACACGGCGCTACCGATCTCGCGTTCGTGATCGGCCACGGCTTCACGAACCACGTTCGGAAGCCCGCCGTGAGCCGTGTGCTGAATCGATTTGCCCGGCGCGGAGGCGTCGTCGCGCTGGACTTCCGGGGCCATGGACGGTCCGGCGGGCGTTCCACGGTGGGCGCGGACGAGGTGCACGACATCGCCGCGGGGGTTTCGCTGGCCCGGTCCCTGGGGTACCGGCGGGTCGTGGCGGTGGGCTTCTCGATGGGCGCGTCGATCGTGCTCCGGCACGCGGCGCTGGCGTCCGACAAACCCGACGCGGTGGCCGCCGTCAGCGGGCCGTCGCGGTGGTGGGTGCGCGAGACCACGGCCATGCGCCGGGTGCACTGGCTGCTGGAGCAGCCGCACGGCCGCCTGGCGGCCCGCGCGCTCGGCGTGCGGCTGGGCGACCGGTGGACGACGCCCCCGGAGAGCCCGCTGGAGGTCGTGCACCGGATCACGCCCACCCCACTGCTGGTGGTCCATGGTGAGGACGACCACTACTTCAGCCCGGACCACGCCGTCGCGCTGCACAGGGCGACGAACGGGCACTCCGAACTCTGGCTGGAACCCGCCACCCGGCACGCGGAGACGGCCATGACCCCGGTCCTGGTGGACCGGATCGCCGCTTGGCTCGACCGAGCGTCCACACGAGAAGGAAAGACATGACGACCGCCCCGACCCGCAGGACCGCCCCGAAACGCCGCCCGTCCAGGGGCCGGAGGTGGATCATCGCCGTGCTGGTGCTGATCGCCCTGTTCGTCGGCGCCGACTTCGCGCTCGCGGCGGCGGGCGAGTACCAGGTCGCGCAGAAGATGCGGACGAAGCTGGAGCTGACCGAGGACCCGTCGGTGCGGATCAACGGGTTCCCGTTCATCACGCAGGCGCTCAACGGCGACTACCAGGACATCGAGATCAGCGCGACGGGCGTGCCGGTGCGCGACCAGCTGCGCGACCTGGAGATCCAGGCGAACCTGCTGCACACCCGCATCGAGCTGTCGAACCTGCTGGCGGGCGACACCAAGGGCGCGAAGATCGACCGGGTGCAGGGTCGGGTCAAGATCAAGGCGAACGACCTGAACCGGCTGGTCAACCAGGTCACGCCGTTCACCGACATGGCGATCGAGCCGGACACGCGCGCCGGGCAGCCCGCCGCGGCCACCGCCGCGGCGCGCACCACCGCCGCGGTGAAGCTCACCGGCAACACGACGCTGGCGGGCCGCAAGATCTCGCTCACCGCGTACGGGACGGTGACGCTGGTCAGCGGGCAGGTCGAGCTGGCGATGAACGAGCTCAAGATCGACGACGTGTCGCTGGAGCCGTTCATCCAGCAGCTCAAGCAGGCGCTCAGCATCAAGATCGACCCCGGTGTGCTGCCGTTCACCGTGACGCCGACGGCCGTGCAGGTGGAGAGTGGTGCGTTCACGGTGGAGGGCACCGTGGACAACATCCCCCTCGACCAGGGCAACGGGTGACATGACCGGTGTGTGGGCATTGACGGCGGTGCTGGTCGCGGTCGGCGCGATCGGCCTGCTGCTGCGCGCCCGCGAGGGCCGGATCAGGGCCGCGAAGCCGACCGGGCCCGCGCTGCCGGGCCCGGTCCGCGCGCTGCTGCACCCCGTCGACCCGGTGACGCTGGTCCAGCTGTCGACGACGTTCTGCACGCCGTGCAGGCAGACGCGCGTGCTGCTGGCCGACCTGGCCGACCGGACCGCCGGGCTGCACCACGTGGACCTGGACGTGACGAACCTGCCCGAGGTGGCCGCCGGGCTGGGCGTGATGCGGACGCCGACGACCCTGGCGCTGACGTCGGCGGGGGTCGAGATCCTGCGGGTCGGCGGCGTGCCGAAGCGGGACGCGCTGCTGGCGGCTCTGAGCGGTCACCTGCCCGAGGAGCAGCCGCCTGCCGCGGACGGGTGAGATCCGCCTGTTCCAAGTAGTGGACACCACTCCCGACATGGGAGAACTGCGGTTACCCTCGAAGGCATGTACGTGCTGCTGACCAAGCGACTCGCGGTGGACCTCTGCCGCGTGCACAGCAGCCTGTGTCGAACGATGCGCTGACCGGGCGGTTCCCGGTGGTCCCCCGCTAGCCGACGCGGTGGGCGGCTGCCCCTGAACCGCCTGACGGACACCCCTGTCCAGGTTCCCAGTCAGGAGATGCATCGTGGTCGAGGACGCCCCGGTAGACCCGCGCGGTCCGCGCTTCACCGCGTCCGCGACGGCCGCCGTGCTGGCGCTGGTGCTGCTCACCGGCTGGTGGCCGGTCCTCGCCGTCCAAGCGCTCGTCTTCGCCGCGTCCGGCTTCGTCTCGCTGAGCCTCAACCCGTGGAGCCTGCTGTACCGGTTCCTCGTCGCACCCCGGCTCGCGCCGACGGCCGAGCGGGAGGACGCGGCTCCGCTGCGCTTCGCGCAGGGCGTCGGGTTCGCGTTCACGCTCGTCGGCACGATCGGCTACGCCACCGGCCTCACCGGCGTCGGCGTCGTCGCCACGTCCTTCGCGCTGGTCGCGGCACTCCTGAACGCGGTGTTCAACTTCTGCCTCGGGTGCGAGGCGTACCTGCTCCTGCGCCGCCTCGCGCCCGCCCCCGCCCGCCAGTGACAACAGATCAAAGAACCTAGGAGCCACTCCGATGAGCCGTGAGAACGTCCTGGTCTCGGCCGCATGGTCAGAGGAAAACCTCGCAACGCCCGGCGTGGTGTTCGTGGAGGTCGACGAGGACACCACCGCGTACGAGGGCGGCCACATCCCCGGCGCCGTCCGCATCGACTGGAGGACGGAGTTGCAGGACCAGGTCCGCCGCGACTTCGTGGACCGCGCGGGCTTCGAGAAGCTCCTGTCCGCCAAGGGGATCTCCAACGACGACACCGTGATCCTCTACGGTGGCAACAACAACTGGTTCGCGGCCTACGCGTACTGGTACTTCAAGCTCTACGGCCACGACGCGGTCAAGCTGCTCGACGGCGGCCGCAAGAAGTGGGAGCTGGACGGGCGTCCGCTGGACAAGGACGTCGTCGAGCGCGCGGAGACGAACTACTCCGCCAAGGAGCAGGACCTGTCGATCCGCGCGTTCCGCGACGAGGTCGTGGCGGCGATCGGCACGAAGAACCTGGTCGACGTGCGCTCCCCCGACGAGTTCTCCGGCAAGCTGCTGGCCCCGGCGCACCTCCCGCAGGAGCAGGCGCAGCGCGGCGGCCACATCCCGTCGGCGATCAACGTGCCGTGGAGCAAGGCGGCCAACGAGGACGGCACGTTCCGCTCCGACGAGGAGCTGAGGGCGATCTACGGCGAGGCGGGCCTCGACGGCTCGAAGAACACCATCGCGTACTGCCGCATCGGCGAGCGCTCTTCGCACACCTGGTTCGCCCTGCACGAGCTGCTGGGCCACGAGGACGTGAAGAACTACGACGGTTCCTGGACCGAGTACGGCTCGCTCGTCGGCGTGCCGGTCGAGCTCGGCAGCGGCAAGGAGGGCTGAACATGAGCGGATGCGGTGCCCCGGACCAGTCAGTGGTCATCACGGGCGTGGACACGACGACCGAGACGGTGCTCAGCGGCAAGGTGTTCGCCGAGGGCGCGCCCGTCGGCGGCGCGTACGTGCGGCTGCTCGACTCGACCGGCGAGTTCACCGCCGAGGTCGTGTCGTCGCCGGAGGGCGACTTCCGGTTCTTCGCCGCCCCCGGCGACTGGACGATCCGGGCGCTGCACCGCTCGGGCAACGGCCAGGCGCTCGTGAGCGCGCAGGGCCCCGGCGTGCACGCGGTCGAGGTCGCGGTCGCCTGACACCTCCGGGGCGCACGGGGTCGCACCCGGCGCCACCGGCTGGAGGGGACGGTGGGTGGCCTTGGCCACCGCCGTCCCCTTCGTTCCGCGCGGGGGAGATAAACTCGCCGGGTGGAACACTTCTTCACGGGGCTGCTGGTCCTCGTCTCGCTGCTGATCACGTGGTTCGCCGCGTACGTGGTCTACCGGCTCTACTCCGACCAGCGCTGATGACGACGACCAACCCCGAACCGGGCAGCGGCGACGCCGCGGTGCAGGCCGCCGCCGAACGCGCCGAGGTGACCCGTGCCCGCAACCTGCCGCAGTTCGCCGACCTGCCGGTGCCCGGCGACACGGCCAACCTGCGCGAGGGCCCGAACCTGCACGACCGCTGCCTGTCGCTGCTGCCGCTGATCGGCGTGTGGCGGGGCGAGGGCGAGGTCGTGTACCCGAGCATCGACGGGCCGTACCGCTTCGGCCAGCAGATCACGTTCGCCCACGACGGCAGGCCGTTCCTCTTCTACGAGGCGCGCTCGTGGCTGCTGTCGGAGTCGGGCGAGGTGATCCGGCCCGCCGCGCGCGAGACCGGGTTCTGGCGTCCGCAGGAGGACGACACGATCGAGGTCCTCCTGACGCACAACACCGGCATCATGGAGCTGTACTACGGCAAGCCGCGCAACCAGACGTCGTGGGAGTTCTCCACGGACGCGGTCGTGCGCACCTCCACCGCCAAGGACGTCACGGCGTCGCAGCGGCTGTACGGCGTGGTCAACAACGGCGACCTCGCGTACGTGGAGGAGCGGGCCATGGTCGGCTACCCCCTCCAGCCGCACACGTCGGCGCACCTGACCCGGTACGCGGGCTAGCCGCCCTCGTTGGCCACCTCGCGCAGGTGGAGCGCGAGGAACAGGGCCATCAGGTCGTCGTCCGACAACGCCGCGGACCCGTCGGGGAGTTCCACCCCGGCGGGCCTGCTGCCGAGCAGGTCGTAGCGCAGCACCAGCGGCCCCACCGAGCGCAGGCGGGTGCCGAGCTGGTCGTGGACCAGCTCGTACGGCCCGATCCGGCGCAGCCGGGTGCCCAGGCGCTCGTACTCCAGCTCCCACGTCCCCGCTGAGCGGCAGCGCCCGCTCCAGCGCTCGTACTCGACCGCGTGGCCCGCGATGGACCGCAGCCTGCTCCCGAGGTAGTCGTAGGTCAGGGCCCAGGAGCCGATCGACCGGGGTCTGCTGCCCCACCGGCCGTAGGTCAACTCGACCTCCCCGATGCGGCGCAGGCGGCTGCCGAGGTGGTCGTACGCCAGTTCCATCTCCACCCCACGAGTACAGCAAACCGGTGGGTCGGGCGCGGGCGGTTCAGCCGATCCGCTGGAGCGCCTTCTCCCGCCGCCCCGCGACGCTGGAACCGGACTCGCGACGGGCCGTGCGCCTCAGCACCACCGGTGCCACCAGCAGACCCGCGACGGTCCACGCGCCGAGCACCCCGACGGTCTCCAGGTGCCGCCAGGACTCGCCGATCTCGACCACGACGGCGCTGTCCGGCAGCAGCGCGGAGCGCATCCCGAGGCCCATCCAGTAGACCGGGAACGCCTGCGCGACGCCCTGGACCCACTCGGGCAGGGCCGTGACCGGGTAGAAGATGCCGGAGACGCCGATCAGGCCGAGGATCGGCAGGGTCAGCAGGCTCTGGCCGCGCGTGCTGGTGAACACCGAGCCGAGCACGGCTCCGATGGGCAGGGCGGCGGCCAGCCCCAGCAGCAGCACCCAGGCCAGCGTGGGCCACGAGGCCGCCTCGACGGACAGGCCCGGTACGAGCAGCAGCGCGGGGACCAGGAAGATCGCCAGGTCCGCGACCAGTCCGCCCGACACCGAGATGATCTTGCCGACGAGGTGGACCACCAGTCCGTTCGGCGTCGCCCTGGCCCGCAGCAGCGTGCCGTCCTCGCGGTCGGCGGTGAGCTGCTGGCTCATGCTGACCATCGCCATCGACGCGTTCATGCCGAGGACGCTCGGCAGCACCAGCGCGCCGAGCCCGAACCCGGCGAACGTCCGGTCCCGCAGGTAGAACGTGACCCCCACCATCAGCAGCGGCCAGAAGAGGTGGGCCCACAGGTCGGCGCCGTTGGTGAACGACTGCCGCAGCTCGACGATCCCGCGGTGCCAGCCCGCGCGCAGTGCGGTCGTGGTCATCGGGACGCCTCCTCGGCACGGCGCACCAGCGCCAGGTACGTGTCCTCCAGCGACGCGCGCCGGACCTCCAGCTCGGTGATCTCCTCGCCGTGCAGGCGGAACAGGTCGAACGCGAAGCGGGTCGACCCGGTGGTCGACCGGGTGTGGCGCCGCCCGTCGTGCGTCCAGCTCACCTGGTCCTCGCCGGTGATCAGCTTCGCCAGCTCGTCGGCCGTGCCGTCGGCGATGATCCGCCCGCCGTCCAGCACGACGATGCGGTCCGCCAGCGCCTCGGCCTCGTGCAGGTCGTGGGTGGTGAGCAGGACCGTCGTGCCGTCCAGCGCCCGGACCAGCTCGTGGAACTCGCGCCTGGCCTCCGGGTCGAACCCGGCCGTCGGCTCGTCGAGGAACAGCAGCTCCGGGTGGCCGACGATGCCGATCGCCACGTCCAGCCGACGCCGCTGCCCTCCGGAGAGGGTGCGGATCCTCCGGTCGGCGTGGGAGGTGAGCCCGACCGCGGCGACGAGTTCGTCGGCGTCCCACGGCTCGGCGTAGCCGGTGTAGCAGGACCCGAGGTGGGCCAGCAGCTCCCGCACCCGCCACTTGCCGTGGTCGCGCCACGACTGGAGCACGACGCCGACCCGTGCTCGCCACGACTCGTCGGCGTGCTCCGGGTCCGCGCCCAGCACCTCGACCCGGCCCGCCGACCGCGCCCGGAACCCCTCCAGCACCTCGATCGTGGTGGTCTTCCCCGCGCCGTTCGGCCCCAGCAGCGCCAGCACCTCGCCGCGGCGGGCCCGGAACGTCACGTCGTGCAGGACGTCGGTCGTGCCGTAGCGCATCCGCAGGCCCTCGACGTCGAGCACCAGCTCTTCCCCAACCTTCACCATGTCGCGAACGCTACGACCACAGAAAAGGTACGTCAATCTACATTGACGCCACCCACCTGGGATTTGGTGCAATGACGATGCCGGTGAACGCAATTCTTTCGTTGCAATCAACTGGCGGCTAATGCACACTGCGGACATGCCGGGTGGAAGGTTGACGAGCCAGGAGCGCAGGCGCATCGCGGCCGGTCTGGCCGACGGGCTGGGCTACGCCGAGATCGCCAGGAAGCTCGGCAGGCCGACGTCGACCGTGAGCCGCGAGGTGTCCCGCAACGGCGGCGGCGCGGACTACCGGGCGGATCGGGCGCACCGGGCGACCGGGCGGCGGGCCCGCCGCAGGCCGTCGATGGCGGTGCCCGCGGCCACGACGCCCGCCGCGGCGCGGCGCTTCGCGGAGGAGTTCGCGGCGGTGCTGGTCGGCACCGGGGTGCCGAGGATGGCCGCACGGGTGTTCGCCGCGCTGGTGACGACCGACGCGGGCGCCCTGACGGTGGCCGACCTCGTCGGCGGGCTGCGGGTGAGCCCGGCGTCGGTGTCGAAGGCGGTCGGCTACCTCGAAGGCCTCGACCTGGTGCGACGGGAGCGGGAGGGGCGTCATGAGCGGTACCTCATCGACGAGGACCTGTGGCTGCGGACGTGGCTGACGAGCGCCAGGACGAACACGGCGCTCGCGGAGACGGCCCGGCGCGGGGTGGAGGTCTTCGACGTCGCCACGCCCACCGGCGCGCGGCTCGACCACATGCGCCAGTTCTTCGCGCGCCTCGGCGAGGACATGGCGGGCGGCCCCGAGGGCGCGGAGGACGCGCTGACGGTCGCCGCCGCGCTCGTCCACGCAGCCGGGCCGTGCACCGCGGAGCGGGTGGCCCGCGCGCTCGGGTGGCCGGTCGACCGGGTCGCCGGGGCGCTGCGCGACGCCGAGGCGCGGCCGGACGTCACGGATCCGGTCGCCGTGCGCCACGTCGGGTCCGGCGAGTACGCGGCCACCGCGAGACCCGAGCGGCTCACGGCGGCGCAGCGAGAAGCCTTGAGAGATTGTTCAACAATCCTCATGTAGGCCGTACGATGGAGGACATGCGCCTGCGGAGATGCGGTCCGGACGCCGTGCTGGTCGAGGTCGACTCGCTCGACGAGGTGTCGGCCGTGCGCGCGGCGGTGCGGGCGGCCGACCTCCCGGACCTGGTGGAACTGGTGCCCGCGGCGCGCACGGTGCTCGTCTCGGTCCGGCCGGGCACGGACCTCGCCCCGGTGCGGCGGGTGCTGGACGAGGTCGACCTGAGCCGTCCGGCCGAGGTCGGGTCGCGGGAGGTGCGGATCCCCGTGCACTACGACGGACCGGACCTGGAACTGGTCGCGCGCACGGCCGGGATGAGCGAGGCCGAGGTCGTGGCGCTGCACTCGGGCACGGAGTACGAGGTCGCGTTCTGCGGGTTCGCCCCCGGCTTCGGGTACCTCGTCGGACTGCCGGAAGCGTTGCGGCAGCCCAGGTTGGACAGCCCGCGCACGAAGGTGCCCGCCGGTTCGGTGGCCATCGCGGGCGAGTTCACCGCCGCCTACCCCCGTGCCACGCCCGGCGGCTGGCGGCTGCTCGGCCGCACCGACACCACCCTGTTCGACGCCCGCCGCGACGTGCCCGCGCTGCTCGCCCCCGGCGACCGCGTGCGGTTCGAGGTGGCCGGGTGAGGCGGCTGACCGTGCTGCGCACCGGGCCGCAGGCGCTGGTGCAGGACCTCGGCAGGCCGGGGTACGCGCACCTGGGCGTGCCGCCGTCCGGAGCGCTCGACGAGCCAGCGCTGCGGCTGGCGAACCGGCTCGTCGGCAACCCGGAATCGGCGGCGGGCCTGGAGGTCCTGCTCGGCGGCCTCGCGGTGCGGGCCGGGTCGTCGTGCACCGTCGCGGTGACCGGGCCGCGGGTTCCCGTGCTGCGCAACGGTTCCGCGGTCGGCTCGCACGCACCGGTGCACCTCGCGGACGGCGACGTGCTGGAGGTCGGCACGCCCGAGCGGGGCCTGCGGTGCTACCTCGGCGTGTCCGGCGGCGTGGACGTGGCGGCCGAGCTGGGCAGCCGGTCCACCGACCTGCTGTCCGGGATCGGGCCCGACCCGGTGCGGGACGGCGACGACCTGCCGCTCGGCCCGGTGACGGCTCCCGCGGTCGGCGCGGACGTGCTGGTGCCGACGCGGGTGCCGGACGCGCTGGTGGTGCCCGTGCTGCTCGGGCCGCGCGACGACTGGTTCGGCGACCCGGCGGGGCAGCTGCGGGCCGGGCGGTGGACGGTGTCGGAGAAGAGCAACCGCGTCGGCGTGCGGCTCACCGGCACGGCCCTGGAGCGCACGGAGGCCTTCCTCGGCGAGGAGCTGCCCAGCGAGGGCATCCCGACCGGCGGCGTGCAGGTCCCCGCGGACGGCCAGCCGGTGGTGTTCCTCGCCGACCACCCGACCACGGGCGGCTACCCGGTGATCGGCGTCGTGCCCGCCGGGGTGCTCCCGCTGCTGGCGCAGGCAAGACCAGGCGTCCCGCTGGAGTTCCGCCCTCAGGCCCAACTTGGTCTAGACCCATTGTTCCGGTGACGCGGGTCACCTACCGTCGGGGACGGGCCGCCGTGGTTCTCGAAGGTCGAGGAGCACACCCGTGCGTCGTCTCGTCATCGCGCTGGTGGCGTCAGCCACCTCCGCGACCGCTGTCGTCCCACCCGCCCAGGCCGCACCCGGCCTCACCGCCGCGGTCACCCGCACCGGCACCCAGGCGAAGGTCGTCGTCACCAACTCCGCCACCACCGCCGTCACCGGGTGGTCGATCACGGTCGAACTGCCCGCCGGGGTCACCGTCAGCGGCGCCCAGAACGCCACGACGACGCAAGCGGGCACCAGGGTCACGCAGACCCCCGCCCACTACATCAACACCGTCGGCGCGGGGAAGAACACCGACGCGGCGCTGGCCTCGTGGTCGATCGTCTTCGACCTGCCCCCAGGGTCACGGCCACCGGCGCCCAGCACTCGACGATCAGCCAGAGCGGCCGGACCGTCACGCTGATCCCGCTGCACCACAACAAGAGCGTCGCGGCCCGCGGGTCGACCGAGCCGTACAGCCCGACGTTCACCCTCAGCTCCGCGGTCGAACCGACGGGCTGCCGGGTCAACGACGTCCGCCGCGACGGCGGCGCGGACACCCCGCCCACCGCGCCCGCGAACCTGCGGTCGCCGGTGAGGACCACGCGGACCGTGTCGCTGGCGTGGGACGCGGCGACGCCGGGATCGCTGCCGCTGGGCGGGTACGAGGTCTACCGGGGCACGTCGCTGGTCGCCGCGGTCACCGGCACGAGCGCGACCGCGACCGGCCTCAGCCCGGACACCGCGTACTCGTTCACGGTGCGCGCCAAGGACAGCAGGGGCAACCGCGGTCCCGCGAGCGCCGCGCTGACCGTCACCACCAACAACCCTGGCGACGACACCCAGGCGCCGAGCGCGCCCGGCGGGCTGCGCGGCACGGCCGTCGACTCGACGAGCGTGTCGCTGGCGTGGACCGCGTCGACCGACAACCGCGGGGTAGCCGGGTACGACGTCTTCGTCGACGGCGTGCTGAACTCGACGGTGGCGGGCACGTCCGCCACCGTCACCGGGCTCTCCCCGTCCACGGCCTACACGTTCACCGTCCGGGCCCGCGACCTGCACGACAACACCTCCGCGGTCACGGCGGGCCTGCGGGTGTCCACGGCCGACGTGGTCGGCAGCGGCTACGCCAGGGTCGGCTACTTCGTGCGGTGGGGGATCTACGGCCGCCAGTTCTTCGTGAAGAACCTGGACACCAGCGGTTCCGCGGCGAAGATGACCCACCTGAACTACGCGTTCGGCAACATCGACCCGGTGAACCTGACGTGCCTCCAGGACGTCACGAAGGGCACCAGCGCCAACCCGCAGGACCCGAACCAGGGCGACGGGGCCGGTGACGCCGAGGCCGACCGCAGCAGGCCGTTCGCCGCGGCCCAGTCCGTCGACGGCGTCGCCGACACGGGCTGGGAGTCGTTGCGCGGCAACTACAACCAGCTCCGCGAGCTCAAGGCCGAGCACCCGAACCTCAAGGTGCTGATCTCACTGGGCGGCTGGACGTACGCGAAGTGCTTCTCCGACGTGGCCGCCACCGACGCGTCGCGGAAGAAGTTCGTCGCCTCCTGCCTGGACGTCTACATCAAGGGCAACCTGCCGGTGCACAACGCGGCCGGCGGGCCGGGCAGCGCGGCCGGGATCTTCGACGGCATCGACCTGGACCGGGAGTGGCCCGCGCGGAGGGGCACGCGGGCAACCACGTCAGCCCGGCCGACAAGGTCAACAACACGCTGCTGATCGCCGAGTTCCGCAAGCAGCTCGACGCGCTGTCCACGACGACGGGCAAGCGCTACCAGATCACCGCGTTCACCCCGGCCGACCCGGCGAAGATCGCGGCGGGCTGGGAGCTGGCGGAGGTC
>NZ_DBNGPQ010000087.1:0-15693 GCF_057122925.1 Umezawaea sp.
ATGTTGGACTTGACCGAGCCCAGTAGGAGGGGCTGGTCGCGTTGTTGTCCGTAGGTGGCGAGCAGGGCTTGGGCTTCGATGGGGTCGCCGAGTCGGGTGCCGGTGCCGTGGGCTTCGACGAGGTCGACGTCGTGGGTGGTGAGTCCGGCGTTGGCCAGCGCGGCGCGGATGACGCGTTGTTGGGCGAGGCCGTTGGGGGCGGTGAGGCCGTTGGAGGCGCCGTCCTGGTTGACGGCGCTGCCCCGGATGACGGCGAGGACGCGGTGGCCGTTGCGGCGGGCGTCGGACAGCTTCTCCAGCACCACCACACCGACGCCCTCGCCCCACGCGGTGCCGTCCGCGTCGGCGCTGAAGGACTTGCAGCGACCGTCGGCCGCCAAGCCTTGCTGCCTGCTGAACTCCACGAACACCGAGGGCGTGGACATGACGGCCGCACCGCCCGCCAGCGCCAGTGAGCACTCCCCCCGCCGCAGCGACTGCGCGGCGAGGTGCATCGCCACCAGCGACGACGAGCACGCCGTGTCGATGGTCAGCGCGGGCCCCTCGAAGCCGAACGTGTAGGCCACCCGTCCGGAGGCGACGCTGCCCGCCGTGCCCACGCTCAGGTGGCCTTCGAGGTCGTCGTCCGACCGCTCGGCCAGCCCGGCGTAGTCGTGGAACATCAGCCCGGTGAACACGCCCGTGCGGGAACCGCGCAAGGACGTGGGTGCGATTCCGGCGCGTTCGAGCACTTCCCAGGAGACTTCGAGGAGCAACCGGTGCTGCGGATCCATCGCCAGCGCCTCGCGCGGCGAAATGCCGAAGAAATCGGCGTCGAACCCGGCGATGTCCTCCAGGAATCCGCCTTCGTGAACAGAGGACGTTCCCGGTCGTTCCCCGGAATGGTCCACCAAATCCTCAGGCCATCCCCGATCGGTCGGGAACGGCCCTATCGCGTCCCGACCGGCGGCGACCAGGTCCCAGAATTCGTCAGGGGACGTCACGCCACCGGGCAGCCTGCACGCCATGCCGACCACGACGACCGGGTCGTCGTCCACGGCGTCCACCACCGGCAGGTCCTCGGCCTCCCGGCCCGCCAGCACGTCGAGCAGGTGCTCGGCGAGCGCGCGGGGCGTCGGGTGGTCGTACAGGGCGGTCACGGGCACGTCCAGGCCCGTGGCGGTGCTGAGCCGGGCGCGCAGCCCGACCGAGGCGACCGAGGTCAGCCCCTGCTCGCGGAACGGCACGTCCGCCGCCGCGACGGCCCGGCCGAGGACACGGCCGGTCTCGGAGCGCACGAGGTCGAGCAGCAACCCCGGCGCGCCCGCCAGCTTCACGCGCAGCTCGGCCGCCCGTCCTGCCGGGGCCGCCTCGGGAACCAGGTCGCGGAGCAGCGGTGGGACGTCGCGCAGGCCGGTGAGGCGCACGGCCGCGGCGACCACGGCGGACTCGCCGGACGACCGCGCCGCGTCCACCAGCGCCATCCCGCCCTCGACGGTGATCGCGTCCGAGGGGAGCCAGTCCGGGGCGGCCGAGCGCGGCTCAGCCTCCCAGTGCCCCCAGGCGACGGAGACGGCGTTGGCCCGTCGTGCGGCGAGCGCCTCGACGACCGCGTCCTCGGCGTCGCCGACGGCCGAGCAGAAGAAGACCTGGGGGCAGGAGTCGCCGACCGCTTCGTCGAACCGCCGGGCCACGGCCGCCCGCGGCCCCTCCCCCATCGCGTGGACGACGAGCGCGAGCGGTCCCGCCGTGTCGAGCACCGCGGCGACCGCGGTGGGATCGGTCAGGTCGAGTGCCGGGTCGCCCGCGCGGTGCTCGACGACGACGACCCGGCGGGCGCCGTGCCGGGCGCGGTGGTGATCGGCCACCGCTCCGGCCGCACCGTTCGGATCACCGGTGACCAGCACGGTCCGGTCCACGTCGATGGTCACCGGCACCGGTCCCGCCGCGGCTCGCCCGAGGCGGGGCACCAGCGGTGCGCCCGACCGGATCGCCACCAGCGGCTCCCCCGCGGGCACGTCCGCCGACACGTCCGCGCCTTCGCCGTCCACGACGACCACGTGCTCCGAGCGGAGGCCGCGCAGCCGTCCGAGCACGGCCGCGTGCTCGGGGTCGGGCGGCAGGTCGTCCGGGGAGGTCCGCACGGCCCGACTGGTCCTGACGACCAGCGGGGTGGGTGACTCGGCGAGCAGCCGTTCCACCTCGGCGACCACCCGATCGGCCAACGCGGGCCCCTCCGGCAGGTCGGCCACCACCAGCGTCCTGACCACCGGCGGCCTGACCACGGGCGTCCGCTCCAGCGGCGTCGGGTCCACCAGAGCCGGGTCCGCCGGCCTCCGCTCCGCCGGCGTCCGGCCTGCTCCGGCGGAGCCCTCCGCCGGGACCCAGTTGACCCGGTGCAGCGCCTCGTGGTCGGCGCCCTCCACCGACAGGATCCGGGACGGCAGCTCCGCCAGTGCGTGCCGCTTGGTCTTGCCCGACCGCGTGCGCGGCACCTCGTCCACCAGGAGCAGTTCCGCAGGCACCTTGAACGGCGACAGCGCGGCGCGGCACGCCGCCATCGCCGCCGCCGGGTCGATCGGCCCGTCCGCCACCAGGTACGCCACCGGGACCTCGCCGAGGACCGGGTGCGGTCGGCCCGCCACCCCGACGTCCGCGACACCCGGCACGCGGGACAGGACGTCCTCCACCTCCACCGGGTGCAGGTTCTCGCCGCCCCGGATGATCACGTCCTTGATCCGGCCGCGGATGGTCAGGTGGCCGTCGGCGTCCTTCGAGGCGACGTCGCCGGTGCGGTACCAGCCGTCGACCACCGCGGGTTCCGGCGCGTTGTGGTAGCCCAGCATGAGGTTCGGTCCGCTGACCCAGACCTCGCCCTCGTCGGCCTCCGCCCCGGCGGAGTCGACCAGCCGCACCCGCAGGCCGTCCACGGGCTTGCCGCACGACCCTGGCGGCACCACGTCACCGGGCCTGGTCATGGTGATCGCGCCGCACGTCTCGGTGCTGCCGTAGCTGTCCACCAGCGGCACGCCGACCACGCGCTCGAACTCCTCGCGCAGGTCCGCCGGAGCCACGGCCCCGGTGCACAGGGCCGCGCGCAGGGCGGGCGCGGGCGAGTCGACGTGGGCGGCCACGAGCCGGTGGTAGACCGCGGGAACACCGGCCAGCAGCGTGAAGCTCTCGTCGGCGAGGGCAGCCAGCACGCGGTCGGCGTCGAAGTCGACCAGCACCTTCGCGGACGCGCCAACGGTGGTGACGCCCACGACGCACAGCACGTGCGAGAGGCTGTGGAACAGCGGCAGCGGCCACAGCACGTGGTCGTGCTCGGAGAGCCCCAGCACCGGGGCGTAGGCGGCGGCGATCGACCACAGGCACGCCCGCTGGCTGGACAGGACGCCCTTCGGCGTGCCCGTGGTCCCCGAGGTGTAGAGCATCCACGCGGGTTCGTCGAGGCCGAGGTCGTCGGACGGGCCGACGTCGGGCTCCGTGGTGGCCAGGCGGTCGAACGTGCCGTCCTCGACCGGCACCACGCGCAGGTCCCCCGCGACCCGGCGGGCCCGGTCGAGCGCGCCGCGACCCGCCACCACCGCCACCGCGCCGCTGTCGGACAGGACGTGCGCCAGCTCGGCGTCCGAGGACAGCGGGTTCACCGGCACGCCGACCGCGCTCGCGCGCGTCACGGCCAGGTAGGCCTCCAGCGTCTCGACCTCGTTGCCCATCAGCAGGACCACCCGGTCACCCCGGCGGACCCCCGACGCGGAGAGGTGCCCGGCCAGCCGTCCGGTGCGGTCGGCCAGCTCGGCGAAACCGACGGAACGCCGATCGTCGGCGAAGGCGATCCGGTCGCCGAATCGGCGGGCATTGGCCGCGATCGACTCGGGGATTGTTCGGACCAGATGAGCACTGAACACCGGTTCGCCTCCTCGGAAATCCGCGTCGGGTGACGATAAAGGAGAATTCGCGCACCGCGATACCCGTACCGACTGGGGCACCCGCACTCCGTTTAGGGGTGGTCATTAGGGGCTGTCAGCGAAGAACGGAATCGATAGTTTCTGCTGGCAGCGGCAGAACGTAAATCCGTTGGGCGAAATTCGTCAATGGTCCTGGCAGCGAGGGAGTCCCATGAAAGTCCTCATCGTCGGTGCGGGGGTCGGCGGCGTGGCGGCCGCGGTGGCGCTGACCGCGGCCGGGCACGAGGTGGCGATCTTCGAGCGGGCCGATCGGCTGCGCGCCACCGGCAACGGCGTCCTGGTGTGGCCGAACGGCACCGCGATCCTGCGCGACCTCGGCGTCTCCCTGCCGGAGCTGGGCAGCCGGATCGACGAGGCCGACGTCCTGGCCTACGACGGGACGCCGTTGATGAAGATGGACCTGGCGGGGGCCGAGGAGAAGTACGGAGCGCCCACCATCGGCGTGCTGCGCGGGCACATCATCGAACGGCTCGCGCAGTCGCTGCCCGCGGGCACCGTCCGGTTCGGCAAGCGCTGCACGTCCTTCCGGTCCGTGTCGCACGGCGTGGAGGTCTCCTTCGACGACGGCACCTCGGAGAGCGGCGACGTGCTCGTCGGCGCCGACGGCTACCGCTCGATCGTGCGGCACCGGCTGTTCGGCGACGTCGCCGCGCACACCGGGCTGGCGTCCTGGTACGGCGTGGCGGAAGTGCCCTCCGGACTGCGGTCCGAGCACGTCGTGCCGACCTACTACGACAAGCTGCGGCTGTGCACGATGCACCCCATCGGCAAGGGGCTGGTGCACTGGGCGGTCGAGGTCCCGTGGCCGAACGCGGACCTGGACCGGCGGGGCAGGCCGACCGCGTGGCTCGACCTCCCCCAGCCACCGGACCACAAGACCCGGCTGCTGGAGTGGTTCGGCGACTGGGCGCCACCGGTGGCGGAGCTGATCGCGAACCTGCCGGACGAGGACATCAGCGTCTTCCCGCACGTGACCCACCGGGTGCCCCGGTGGTGGGGTCGCGGCCCGGTGACCCTCGCGGGCGACGCGGCGCACGCCGTGCCGCCCAGGGTCGGCTGGGGCGTGAACCAGGCGCTGGAGGACGGCTGGATGCTCGGCCGGATCCTGTCCGGGCCAGGGCGCCCCGAGTCGCTGCTGCGGCGCTACGAGGAAGCCCGCAGGGGCAAGGCGCGCCACGTGCGGCGGCTCGAAACGGTGGCCCGGCGGAGCAACCGGCCGCTGATGCTGCTGCACCGCCTGCCGCGCGCGGTCCGGGGCGACGGGATCGTGTCGAAGACGCTGATCTCCAACATCGACAGCTGCAGCAACTACGTCCACGACAAGGGCCGGGCGGTGGCCGGGTGAACGGGCGCGAGACGGGTCGCACGACGACCGTGCCGGAGGTCCGGGTCTCCGGGAGCGAACCGCCCGGCAAGGGGCTGACCGACGAGCTGAACGCGGCGTGCGCCGCCGTCGAGGGCGCGGGCGGCTCCGTGCCGCTGGTGCTGCGCCTCGGCGGCGCCGAGCCGGATCCCGCCGAGTTCGCCTCCGTCGGGGTGCACCTGGTGAACAAGTGGGAGCAGGCGCTGCGCCGGGTCGAACGGCTCGGCGCCGTGACGGTCGCCGTGGTCGAGGGCCCGTGCACCGGCACCGCGCTGGAGCTGCTGGTGTGCTGCGACCACCGGATCGGTTCCCCCGAAACGACTTTCCGCGCCCCGGTCGTCGAGTCGACGCCGTGGCCCGGCATGGTGCTGCACCGGCTGGTGACCCAGCTCGGCGTGGCACGAGCCCGCGGGCTCGTGCTGTTCGCGCCGAGGATCGACGCCGCGCGGGCCGTCGAGCTCGGCCTGCTCGACGAGGTCTCCGAGGACGTGGCCGCCGCGCTGGTGGACGTGCTGGTGCGCTGCGGCGACGTGGCGGGCAGCGAGGTGGCCGTGCGCAGGCAGCTCCTGCTCGACGCGACGTCCACCAGCTTCGAGGAGGCGCTGGGCGTCCACCTGGCCGCGTGCGACCGAACCCTGCGGCACGAGCGGGGCCAGACCCCGGCCGAGCCCTTCCCCCAGTGGTGACGAACAGGAGTGGCAATGACGGCGACGACACCCGTGCGCTTGGCCGACGCCCTGGTCCGGGCGGCGGGCGGTCCCGGAAGGGAGCTGCCCGACGCGTTGGACGCCATCGGCCTCGACGCCGCGGCCGCGACCGCGGTGACGGACCTGGTGGCCCGCTGCGGGCTGCCCGCCAACCCCGACGAGGCGGTGATCGGCGTCGCGGTGCTCCACCGCGGGGAACGCGTCGACTACCTGCTGCGCCTGGCCCGCGGAGCCGAGGTGCGGTCCGAGCGGGCGGATGAGCGGGCCGAGGCGCCGTGCAGGCTGGTCTTCGAGCTGGCCGACCTGGTCGTGGCGATGTACGGGTCGCGGCCACCGCTGCCCGCGGGCACGCACCGCCTGGAGCGGCTGGACGACTGGTTCATGACCAACGGCGACCCCCAGGACCCGTTCCGGATCATCGAGTCCTACATGAAGGCCACCAGCACCGTGCTCGCCGCGGTCTCGTCCGCGGGCCGCGACCTCAACGCGCTGGCCGCCCGGCACGTTGCCGACAAGTGGGGGCTGTGGCACTGGTTCACCCCGCACTACGACCGGCACTTCAGCAGGCTGCGGCACGAGCACGTGCGGGTGCTGGAGATCGGCATCGGCGGCTACCGCGACCCCGACGTGGGCGGCGGCTCGCTGCGGGTGTGGCGGGACTACTTCACCCGCGGCCAGATCTTCGGCGTCGACGTGTTCGCCAAGAACGGGCTCGACGAGGAGCGCATCAAGACCGTGCGGGGCAGCCAGGACGACCCGGAGTTCCTGCGCGCGCTGGCCGCCGAGCACGGTCCCTTCGACATCGTCATCGACGACGGCAGCCACATCAACGGGCACGTGCTGACGACCTTCCGCGAGCTGTACGGGCACGTGCGCAACGGCGGGTTCTACGTCGTGGAGGACCTGTGGACGGCCTACGCCCCCGGCTACGGCGGGCAGGCCACGTCCTCGGCGGGCGAGGGCACCTCCATCGGTCTGCTCAAGTCCGTCGTGGACGCGCTGCACTACGAGGAGTGGACCTCCCCGGACGAGGGCGCGGACGCTCCCGATCACGCCGCGTCGGCGGTGGGGCTGCACGTGTACCGCAACATCGCCTTCATCGAGAAGGGCGTCAACGCCGAAGGCCGCATCCCGTCGTTCGCACCCCGCACCGTCGACTACTACTAGAGGGGCAACGATGCGGATCACCCTGATGTCGCTGGGGTCGCGCGGGGACGTGCAGCCGTTCATCGCGCTGGGCGGGGGACTGGTCCGGCGCGGGCACGACGTCCTCATCGCCTCGGCGGAGTCGGCGCGGGACTTCGTGACGGGCGCAGGGTTCGCGTTCGCGCCCGTCGTCGACGCCATCGGCGGGGAGCTGTTCGACGACCCGGCGGTGGCCGAGGCCATCCGGCGCGGCGGCTCGGTGGTGGACGTGGCGAACGCGCTGCCGCCGGAGGACGAGGCCGCCGCCGTGCGCAAGCACGCGTCGATGGCGGCGGCCTGCGAGGACGCGGACCTGGTGGTGACCTCGCCGACGACCTACCCGGCCGCGCTGGCCGGGACCAGGGCGCGGTGGCTGGCCGCCGCGTGGACGCCGAACACGCCGACGCGGGCGTTCCCCGCGTGGGGCGCGCCGCCCGGCATGGACAACCTGGCGAGCTACGAGTTCGCGCACCAGGCCGAGTGGTCGATCTTCCGCGGCACGCTCAACCGGTACCGGGCCAGCCGGGGCCTGCCCCCGGTCGGGGAGCGCTCGCCGCTGCGCGACCTCGGGCACGACACCCCGGTGCTGTACCCGGTCAGTCCCGTGGTCATCCCGCCGCCCGCGGACTGGCCCTCGGGCTGCCACGTGACCGGCTACTGGCCGTGGGACCGTCCTTCGTGGACGATCGACGCGGAGCTGGAGTCGTTCCTGGACCGGCACGGGGCTCCCGTCGTCGCGACGTTCGGCAGCCTGTGGCCGGTGCACCGGCAGGACGAGGTGCTCGACGTGCTCGCCACGGCGGCGGCGGAGGTCGGTCGTGGGCTGGTGCTGGTCGGCGGACCGCGCGACGGGCTGCCCGACCACGTCCACCAGGCCGGTGAGTCCGACTACGCCACGCTGTTCCCCCGCGCCGCCGCGGTCGTGCACCACGCGGGCTGCGGCACGACGGCCGCCGCGCTGCGCGCGGGTGTGCCGCAGGTCGTGGTGCCGATGTTCGCGGACAACGGCTTCTGGGCGCGCCGCACCACCGAACTGGGCGTGTCCGCACCTCCGATCGCGCTGACCGGACTGTCCGCCGACGTGCTCGCCGCGGCCATCGCCTCCGTGCTGGCGGACGACGGGATGCGCTTGCGGGCCAAGGCGATCGCCGAGGTCATGTCCACCGAGGACGGTGTGTCCGCCGCCTGCGACGTGATCGAGGGGCTCCGGTGAGCGAGCCCGCGGGCAGGGTCGAGCGGTTCGTCACCCGCGCGCTCGACGGCCTGTACCGCGACGGCCGCTTCCGCCTGCGCAACGTCACCACCGGCAACATCGTCCTGGACGCGGCCATGGACGAACTGCTCGCGAACGCCGACGACCTGGAAGTAGGAGGAACGGTGACCACCGGGGAAAGCCTGCTCGACATCGCCGAACGCTCGCCCGACGCGGTGCGGGCCTGGCTGGAGGACCCGCTCACGGACGCGGCCGAGGCCGCGCTCGTGGTGCTGGAGGAGGTCCGGTCCCGCGCCGCGCTGCTGCCCGCGCCCGACCGGGACGTGCCGACGCAGCTGCACCTCACCTCCGGCGGTGACGTGCTGCCGTTCGTGCTGACCCTCGGCGCCGAGCCGAAGGTCTCGCCGGGCACCGACCCGAGCGCGCAACTCCTGGTTCGCCAGGACCTCGCCGAGCTGGTCGTGCTCGTGTTCGGCACGACGGGCGGCACGGCGACCAGGGAGGTGCTGCCCACCGAGGACCCCGACCCGCGCGTCGCGGGGCCGGTCGACCGGGCCTACCTGGCCCGCGCCGCGCGGCAGTTCACCGCGGCCTGCGACTCGCCGCTGCGCGACCTGGCCGACCTGGCCGTGCGCTTCGGCTCGGACAAGTGGGGCAACCACTGGTACGCCGACCACTACGACCGGCACTTCGCGCCGCTGAAGGACAAGCGGGTCACGGTGCTGGAGATCGGCATCGGCGGCTACGACGACCCCGCCGCGGGTGGCGCGTCGCTGAGGATGTGGCGGCACTACTTCCGCCGCGGCGAGGTGCACGGGCTGGACCACTTCCCCAAACCCGGTCTGCGGGAGCCCCGGCTGCACACCCACCAGGGCGACCAGAGCGACGTCGAGTTCCTCTCGGGACTCGCCGACCTGACCGGGCCGCTGGACGTGGTGATCGACGACGGCAGCCACCTCAGCCAGGACGTGATCACCTCGTTCCGGGCGCTGTTCCCGAGGCTGCGGCCCGGCGGCCTGTACGTGGTCGAGGACCTCCAGACCTCGTACTGGCCGGGGTGGGGCGGCGACAGCACCGACCTCGCCAACCCGGCCACCTCGATGGGTCTGCTCAAGTCGTTGGTGGACGGGCTGAACCACCGCGAGATCGACGACGGCCGAGAACCGTCCTATTCGGACCGCCACATCACGGCGGTGCACTTCTACCACAACATGGCCTTCGTCGAGAAGGGCGTGAACTCCGAACCGCCCGCACCGTCCTGGGTGCCGCGGAACGAGAACCCATTCGCGGCTGGCCTTGCCACGCCGGACGAGTGAGACGAGGAGCCGGACACTGATGAGCGATACCCGCGAGCTCTACCTGGACCTGATGAAACGGGTGCTGATCAACACGATCTACCGGGACGCCGCGATCCAGGAGTTCGACTACGGCGACGGCGAGGAGGTCGACCCGCGGCTCGTCGGCCGCGACTGGCCGAGCGTCGCCCACACCATGATCGGGCTGAAGCGGCTGGACAACCTCCAGGAGTGCGTCGAGACCGCCCTGCGCGAGGGCGTTCCCGGCGACCTGATCGAGACCGGCGTGTGGCGGGGCGGCGCGTCGATCTTCATGCGCGCCGTGGTCCGCGCGCACGGCGACACCGACCGCACCGTGTGGGTCGCGGACTCCTTCCAGGGCATGCCGGAGGTGGCCGACGACGGCTACCAGGCGGACCGGGACATGGAGCTGCACAGGTACAACGACGTGCTCGCCGTGTCGCTGGACACGGTGCGGCACAACTTCGAGCGCTACGGCCTGCTGGACGACCACGTCCGGTTCGTGCCCGGCTGGTTCGCCGACACGCTGCCCGGCCTGCCGGTCGAGCGGCTGGCCGTGCTGCGGCTGGACGGCGACCTGTACGAGTCCACCGCGGTCGCGTTGGAAAGCCTTTACCCGAAGCTGTCCCCCGGTGGTTTCGCCATCGTCGACGACTACTCGATCCCGGCGTGCGCGCAGGCCGTGCACGACTACCGGGACCGGCACGGCATCACCGATCCGCTGACCGACATCGACGGCACCGCGTCGTTCTGGAGGAAGTCCTGATGGGTTCCCGTCCGCAGGACCTCCTGCTGCTCGCCGCGAGGGCCGTCATCGGCGTCACCTTCATCGCCCACGGACTGCTCAAGGTGCAGGACGTGAACGGCGCCATCGCCGGGTTCGCCGCGGGCGGCATCCCGCTGCCCACCCTGTCGTACTGGTTCACGATCGCGGTCGAGTTCGTCGGCGGCACCGCGATGGTCGTCGGCCTCGCGCTGCCGCTCGTCGGTGTGCTGCTGGCGGTGGTGACCGGCGGCGCGGCCCTGCTGGTGCACGGCCCCAACGGGTTCTACGTGCACGAGGGCGGCTACGAGTACGTGCTGGTGCTGGCGGTGGTGAGCCTCGCGATCGGCGCCACCGGCGGCAGGCTCGCCCTGGACGAGGCGATCGCGCGCAAGGTCCCCCTCTGGGCCCGTCTCACCGGGCGCGCTCGGGTTCCGGACGAGCGGCGGTCCGAGCACGCGGTCGGCTGACCGGTCGTGGTGGGGCCGGGCCGTGGGACCACCGCGGCCCGGCCCCACCACGTGCCTCACACCGCTTGCAGGCGCAGCGCGATGGCGATGTCGGACCGCCTGGTGATCCCGAGCTTGCGATACGTCCTGGTGAGGTGCTGCTCCACCGTGCTGATCGTGACGTAGAGCTTGTCGGCGATCTGGCGGTTGGTGTAGCCGAGGGAGGCCAGCGTCGCGACCCTGTTCTCGGCGTCGCTCAACTCCTCCCCCGTCTGCCCCTCCGAGGACGTGTCCTCCGAGACCCACGCGGCCCGCTGGTGCGGGACCTCGCGCTGAAGGCGCTTCGCCCGGCACTCCTTGGCGATGCGCTGCGTCTGCCGGATCGCTATCCGCGCCTTGGCGTCGTCACCGAGGTCGTGGTGGGTGTTCCCCAGGTCCAGCAGGGTCCGCGCCAGGTGGAAGCGGGCACCGCAGCGGGTGAACACCTCGGCCGCCGCCTCCAGCAGCCCGACCCGTTCGGCAGGCGGCGCCGTCGCCGCCAGCACGCGCATCGCCAGCCCCGCCGCCCTGGACGTGTGGCGGGGGATGCGCGCCAACTGCTCCTCCGCCAACTCCCGCGCCCGGTCGTGCTGGCCGAGCGCCAGGTGGCACTGGGCGGCCTCCGACCGCCACGGGGCGATGCTCGGCACGTCCATGTCCCACTTGACCAGCAGCTCGCCGCACGCCCAGAAGTCGCTCAGCGCCGCGTAGGGCCGGTCGACGGCCAGGTAGTACTGGCCGCGCGCGAACAGGTAGTGCAACCCGAAGCGGGATTCGAACATGCTGTCGGGCAACGGCTGCCGCACCTGCTCGGCCGCCTTCTCGAACTCGTCCATGCAGGTGTGCGCCACGATGAGCGACGCGCGGACGTGACCGATGTTGGTGCCCCAGCTGTGGGCGGGCATCGTCTCCAGCGCGGCGTAACCGCACCGGACGGTCTCGCCCAGGTCGCCCTCGCGCAGGGCGATGTCCGCGCGCACCGCGGTCAGCACGGCCTCCCAGGTGGGCGCCCGGCGCTCGCCCGCCCGCGCGATCAGCTCGTCGCACCACGGTCGGGCCAGGTCGAGCCGGTCGACGTGGACCAGCGCGATCAACGCGGTGACCAGCGTCTCGATGGTGTCCTCCCCCAGCGGGCAGCTCTGCAACACCTGCTGGGCACCGATGACGACCTCGTCCGAGTCGTCGCCCACCAGCACCGAGCTCACCAGCTTGGCCGCGATCACCCTGCCCGCGGCCGTCGTGTCCGGTGTGGTCCGGACCGGTGCGGGGGGCACGCGCGGGTGCGGGGGGATGTGCTCGGCCATCGACGGGTAGGTGTGCCGGAGCCACCACTCCAGCGACTCCACCTCCTCCGTCACCGGGCCGCCGTCGTGCTCGGCGTAGAGCCGCGCCACCACCGCGCCCGCCTCGTCCATGTCGCCGTGCCACAGCAGGTACCGCAGCACCGCGGGGACCTGGGTGTCCGGCAGCGTTCCCTCGTGCAGCGCCTCGACCAGCGCGGGCAGGTACTGCTGCGCGACGGCCACGGTGCTGCTCCGCCACACCACCGACACCAGCCTGCTGATGATCGTCGCCCGCTGCCGCTGGTCGACGCAGTGCTCCGCGGCCAGCCGCAGGCACCGCAGCGCCCGGTCCACGTCGTCCACGATCAGCATCCGCTCGGCGACGCACTGGAGCAGGCTCACCGCTCCCTGGTCGCCGACCCGGTCCGCGGCCAGGAAGTGGTCGACGACCTCGTCCACCGGGCCTTCCTGCCGCTGCACGTGGGCCGCGGCCCTGAGGTGCACCTCCGCGCACTCGTCGGCGGAGAGCCTGGCCAGCAGCGCTTCCCTGGCCAGCGGGTGGCGGAACCGGCCCCGGTCGAGCAGGCCGATGGACTCCAGCGCCTCGACCGCGTCCACCACCACGCGCTCGTCCACGCCGACCAGCGCCGCCAGCATCGCCGGTGACCGCGCACCGCCGATCACCGCCAGCACCTCGGCGGCGCGACGGGCCACCTCGTCGCCTCGGTCGAGGCAGGCGAGCACCGCGCGGCCGTAGGCCTCTCCGGGCACCAGTCTGTTGTCGCGCTGGAGGGGCAGCCCGCCGATCACCGCCGCGTGGTCCTCCAGCACGGCGTTGACCAGCAGGCAGTTGCCGCCCGTCACGGCGAAGCAGGCGGCGGCGACCCGATCGGCTGTGGCTCGGCCGAGTCTCTCGACCGCCAGTGCCGCGACCCCGCGCTCGCTGAGCGGGGAGAGCCGCATGCCGCTGCCGATGCCCTCGTGCAGCAGGTGGCCGTACACGTGGCAGCGACCGCTGTCGGCGGTCCCGGTGCGCACGGCCAGCACCAGGAGCATCCGGGTGGCGACCAGTCTCCTGGCCAGGTGCACCAGGCATTCCAACGACAGCTCGTCACCGTCCTGGACGTCGTCCACCACGATCACCACGGGCCGGTCGGCGGCCAGCGCGAGCGTGGACTCCGCGATCCGGTGCACGAGCCCGGTGGTGGCCGGGCCCGGCGCGAGCTCGACGGCGGACGACGTGATCACCTCCACCTCGCGGCGGAGGTCGAGCGGCAGGGTGATCGACCCCAGCAGTTGCGCCAGCAGACCGAACGGAAGGTGTTTCGAGGCCGGTGACCCCGTGGCCGACAGCACCAGGGAGCCCGCGAGCGCCCTTCCCGGTGTCGAGCGCTCGGCCACGTCGGCCAGGAACTCCCGCAGCAGGCGTGTCCGGCCGCTGGCGACCGGACCGTTCAGGACGACGGTGCCGCCGGAGCCCTCTGCGAGGCTGTCCAACCTTCCGCGGAACTGACGCAGATATTCCTCTCGTTCGATGAGCACAGAAAAGAACCCCCATATTCCGCACTGTGATGTGCATGAACCGGGGACGTGTGGGGAATTCCGGCGAATTGCCGTGGACATGCTCGCGCGACAACATCGGCGCGCGTTGCGCATGGATGACCGAGGGAGTTTTACCCTCAGGTATTATTACGTGCCCGTGGTCAACATTCCATCACATCCCCAGCTTTCCTTGCCGACCCTACGCGTATTCTCGGACCAGGCAACCCTGTTCACCAGTTCGGAGTATCTAGACACGGAGCGTGCACGACGGCCCCTGATAAGGCACTTTACAACCCCGATATCGGCACGGGCGCGGCACAACCGGACATTTCCTTCCGCACTGTGACGCGCGTCACGTCGGCCATTGTGGCAATGGAGAAGCCTTAAACGAGGAAAGCCCGGCGGTGGGGGGCCGCCGGGCTTCCCGCCCACTCACTACGACGTGGGCCGGTGGGTGTTGAGATAGGCGTGGTCAGAGACGATCAGCCCGTCGCGAATCGTGAGCACGACGCACCACAGGGTCTCCCGGCCCTCCGGCTCCGGGGTCGACGTGGCGCCTTCCACGACCACGACGTCACCCGAGGCGACCGTCCGGAGGACTCGGGTTTCCCGCTTCCCGCCCGAGCCTTCGAGTTCCCGAAGCCGGTCGACGCCGAACCGCTCCACGCCGGGGACCTCGATCACCGCGTCGGGGGCGTAGCACTCGTCGACCATCCGGTGGGGATCGGTGTTGTGCAGCGCTATCCACCTGTCGACGAACTCGAGGTTCGCCCGTTCCCGGTCGATCGCGGCGGAGCTGATGGCCCGACCTCCTCTAGGCGGTGCGGGCCGCGAGCAGCCCGACGGTCAACTCGTGCAGCCGGTCCGCGTCCTCGGCGTCGAAGGCGGGCCCCTCCAGCGGGAGCGGCTCCCCCATCATGGAGGCGGAGACCGGCTGGTCCGGCGGGGTGTCCAGGGCGGCGAGCACCGGCAGGATGCCCTCCTCCACCGGCTTCGCGGCCTTGCGCATGGCCTCGATCTGCTCGGCCATGGCCGGGTCGTACTCGCCGGAGAAGCTGGTCCGCACGCCACCGGGGTTGAGCAGGACGTAGCGGATCCGGCTGCCGGGCCGCTGACGGGCGAAGCCGACCCCGAGCAGGTCGTTGAGCCTGCTGCCCTGCATCAGCGCGTCGATGCCCGTGTAGTCCCGCTCCCGGCCGAGGTCGTCCCAGCGGACCTCGCCCATCGGGATGCCGGGGCCGCACACGTTGACCACGACGGGCGCGGGCGCGGCCTCCAGCAGGTCGGCCAGCTCGTGGCTGAGCACGAAGCGGCTCAGGTAGTAGAGGGCGAAGGAGTTCTCGAACCCCTCCTCGGTGACCAGTCGGGTCGAGCGGAAGTGCTGCGCGCACAGCACGAGCCCGTCGACGGCGGCGAACCGCGAACGGATCTCGGCCACGGCCTTGCGGGTGGCGTCGACCAGGCTGAGGTCCACCTGGATGAAGTGCACGCGGTCGGCGGCGCCGGACTCCTCGGCCGCGGCCACGATCCGGGCGCCCTTGTCGGCGTCGCGACCGAGGACGACCACCTGGTCGCCGCGCTCGAGGCGGGCCAAGGCCACGGCCTTGCCGATGCCGTCCGTGCCGCCCGAGATGACGAACGTCTTCACGCTGGGAACCCCTCCGGAGAAACATGGGCACGAGTGCGCCCGATTTGTCATCAGTTGATGACTTATTCGAAGTTACCGACGGCCGGGTAGCATGTCAACGAGCGATGTCTTGAGGTCTAGGAGCCGGATTGACCGCGACACCGGACGGTCAGCCGCCGCGCAGGCGCGACCGGGACGCGACCCGAGCGGCCCTGCTGGCCTCGGCCAGGAACCACTTCGCCCGTGACGGCTACAC
>NZ_DBNGPQ010000088.1:0-34810 GCF_057122925.1 Umezawaea sp.
GTCGGGGGAGCAGCCGAGGGTCACGCCATCGTGGGCCTCCTCGTTCACGGAACGGTGACCAGGATGCAACATGGCGTGAACTGAACGCAATAACTTGACTGATTGCCGTAAGAAGACGACTACCGCAGCGTGGGGCAGGCGGGACCGATCGTTCGGGTGTGGTGGTGTCGCTCGTTCGGGTGTGGTGGTGCCGCGCAGCGGCGGGCGCGGTCGAGGCGCTGCCGGGTTCCGCTCCTACGGCAGGCGCGGGGTGCCCAGCCGGGCCGTGATCCCGGCGAGGATGAGGTCGATGCCCGCGAGGAACTCCTCCCGGTCGTCGTGCTCGCGCAACCGGCCCGCGACGGTCCGGGTGAACGCGTACTCCTCGGGGTCGAGGGTGTCCCACGCCGTCGCGACGGTGGTGAGGAACTCGACCCGGTTCGTGTCCGGCCGGATCCCCCGGCTGTTGGCCGCGTTCTGCCCGCCCACGCCGAGGATGTAGTTCAGCAGCGAGGACGCGGCGGTGAACAGGGCGGCGTCGGGCACGCCGAGCGCCTGCACCTGGCGCCCCAGGTGCTCGAACACCCGCAGCACCGGCGACCTCCACGGGTCGCGGGCCAGGTGCGAGCCGACCCACGGGTGGGCGTCGATCGCGTCGAACACGCCGAGCGCGACGGCCCGGACGGCCTCCCGCGGTGTCGTGCCCCCGGCGTCGGCGGTCATGGTGGTGGCGACGACGGCGTCGGTGGCGGCGCTGAGGAGTTCGTCCTTGTCCGTGACGTGCCAGTAGATCGCGCCGGGCCCGGTCGCCAGCCGGCGGGCCAGCGCGCGGAACGTGAGCCCGCCCTCGCCCTCCGCGTCGAGCAGGTCGATCGCGGCCTCGACGATGCGGTCGCGGGAGAGCGGCTCTCCCCGTCGCTTTCCGGCGGCAACCACGCGCACATCATGGCACGGCTGGAACGGCGTTCCAGCTTGACATCTCTGGAACGACGTTCCAGTCTGTGTTGGAACAGTGTTCCAGAGTAGTGGGGAGTCACCGTGACCCGACCCGTCACGATCATCGGAGCCGGACTCGGGGGCCTCACCCTGGCCAGGGTCCTGCACGTCCACGGGATCCCCGCCGTCGTCCACGAGGCCGAGCCGTCCCCGACGGCGCGGACGCAGGGCGGGCTGCTCGACATCCGCGACCACAACGGTCAGGTGGCGCTGCGGGAGGCGGGCTTGACCGAGGAGTTCCGCGGTCTCGTCCTGGAGGGCCGCCAGGCCATGCGGATCCTCGACCGCGACGGGACCGTCCTGGTCGACCAGCCCGACGACGGCACCGGGGGAAACCCCGAGGTGCAGCGCGGCGAGCTGCGCCGGATGCTGCTCGACTCGCTCCCGGAGGGCACGGTCCGGTGGAACCACCGGGTCGGGGGCGTCCGCCCCCTCGGCGGCGGCGAGCACGAGGTGGCCTTCACCGGCGGCGGCACCGTCGTCACGAGCCTGCTCGTCGGCGCGGACGGGGCGTGGTCGCGCGTCCGGCCGCTGCTCTCCGACGCCACGCCCGTGTACGCGGGCATGTCCTACGTCGAGACCTACCTGACCGACGCCGACACCCGCCACCCGGCCACCGCGAAGGCGGTCGGCGGCGGGTCGCTGCTGGCGACCGCGCCGGGCAGGGGGATCCTCGCCCACCGGGAGCGCGGCGACACCCTGCACGCCTACCTGGCGCTCGCCGAGTCGCGGGACTGGTTCGCCGCCGTCGACTTCACCGATCCCGCGGTGGCCGCCGCGCGGATCGCGCGCGAGTTCGACGGCTGGGCGCCGGAACTCACCGCGCTGATCACCGAGAGCGCCACCGCGCCGGTCCTGCGCCCCATCCACTCCCTGCCGGTCGGGCACTCGTGGGACCGGGTGCGGGGGGTGACCCTGATCGGCGACGCCGCCCACCTCGCGATCCCCAACGGTGAGGGCGCCAACCTGGCCATGCTCGACGGCGCCGACCTCGGCAGGCTGATCGCCGCCCACGCCGACGACGTCGAATCGGCCCTCGACGAGTACGAGCGCGCCGCGGTCCCGCGCGGCACCGAGGCCGCGGCCGACGGCGAGTCGACGCGGGAACTCCTCTTCGGCGCAGGCGCCCCGCACGCGCTCGCCGAGGTGTTCGGCGCCCACTGAGTGCTCTCCTTGCCGGAACGGCAAGGAAGTTTGTCAGCGGTGGACGGTGGTCGGGAAGCTCGTCCCCACGGGCGGAACCACGTCCGGGACCTGACCGCCTGCGGAGGAACCACCTGATGAGCGCACACGACCACCGGCTCGCCGACGACGAGGCCTCGGCCATGTTCGAGCCCGCGGGCTGGGACGAGCGGTACTCCGGGCAGGAGAAGGTCTTCAGCGGGAACCCCAACCCGCAGCTCGTCGCCGAGGTGGCCGGGCTGACGCCGGGCACCGCCCTCGACGTCGGCTGCGGCGAGGGCGGTGACGTGATCTGGCTGGCCCAGCGGGGTTGGACCGCCACCGGCGCCGACTTCTCCGCCGCGGGCCTGGCCCGAGCCGCCCGGCACGCCCAGCAGGCGGGCGTCGCCGACCGCGTCGACTGGTGGCAGGTCGACGCCAGGGGCTTCGCCGCGGGCGCCCGCACCTACGACCTGGTCAGCAGCCACTTCCTGCACCCGCCGGACGGCGGGATGGTGGAGGTGGTGCGCAGGCTGGCCGGTGCCGTCGCCCGCGGCGGTCACCTGCTCGTCGTCGGCCACGCGCCCTCCGGCGTCTTCACCAGCGTGTCGGCGATCCACCTCGGGGCGATGTTCCTCGCGGAGGACCTGCTGCCCGGCCTGCCGGACGACTTCGAGGTCCTCGTGGTCGAGCAGCGGCCGAGGACGATGACCCGCGAGGGCGTGGTGGTCGACGTCCACGACTCCACGCTGCTCGCCCGCCGCCGTGGCGCGGCGGGGACCGGCGCTACCCCACGAAGGCCGTGACGCCCTCGTAGGCCGCGGCCGGAGCGGCGCCCGCGGTCTCGTACCGGAGCAGCAGCAGACCGTTCGCCGACACCTCGTGGTCGACGAGCCGCAGGCCGACGGGGCCGCTCGGGTGGTCGAACAGCCGCCGCCCCTCCCCGGTCACGACCGGGGCGACCACCAGCCGGAGCGTGTCGACGAGGCCCGCCGCCAGCAGGGCGTTGCCGAGCCGCGCGCTCCCGTGGACCTGGAGTTCCCGGCCCGGCCTCGCCTTGAGCGCCCCGACGGACGTGACCGGGTCGCCGCGGAGCACGGTCACCGGCCGCCAGGTCGCCTCGGTGGGGGTGGAGGTCACCACGTACTTCGGCAGCGCGTTCATCCGCTCGCTGAAGGGGTCCTCCGGGTCGGTGGTCCGCGGCCAGTCGCGGGCGAACGCCTCGTAGGTCCGCCGCCCGAGCAGCAGGCCGTCGGCGAGGTCCAGCCACTCGGACGCCCGTTGGACGAAGAGCCCGTCCAGGTGGGGCACGAGCCAGCCGCCCCGCGTGAAGCCGCCGCTCGTGTCCTCGTTCGGCGAGCCGGGGCCCTGGCTGACCCCGTCGAGGGTGACGAACTGCGTGAGCGCGACCTTCACCGGCCCGCCGCCACCGCGGCGAGCTGCTCGGTGACCGAGCCCCAGCCGTCGAGGAAGCCGAGTTCCTCGTGGCGGGCGCGGGCGGCCGGGTCGCCGTGCCGGACGACGACCCGGTAGTCCGTGCCGTCCGGGTGGTCGCCCATCGTGACCTCCGCCGTCATCGGCACCGGCGCGGGGTTCGCCGGGCGCCACGCGCTGTCGACCGCGTTCGTGAACACGATCCGCTCCAGGTCGTCCACGACGAGGAACGTCGCGTCGAGGTGCGGGACGAAGGCCACCCCGTCGTCGCTCATCAGGGTCACGAGCCCGCCGCCGGGCCGGACGTCGAGGCGGTCGACCCGGCACGCGGTCGGTGCGGGGACCCACCACCTCGCGAAGCGGGCCGGATCGGTCCACGCGGACCACACGGCCGCACGGGGAGCGCGGATGACCCGCTCCAGGACCAGGTCGAGATCGGGGTTCACGGGTGTTCCTCCGGGTCGGTGACGAGGCTTTCCAGTCGGTCGGTGCGGTCCTCCCAGATCCGGCGCTGCTCCGCGAGCCAGCCGTCGACCAGGGCGAGGCGGTCGCGGTTGAGCACGCAGGTGCGCACGCGGCCGAGCTTGACCGTGCGGATCAGGCCGGTCGCCTCCAGCGTCCGCACGTGCTTCATGAAGGAGGGGAGGGTCATCGGGAACTCGCGGGCGAGGTCGCCCACGCTCGTCGGACTGCGGCCGAGGCGGCGGATGACACCGCGCCGCGTCGGGTCGGCGAGAGCGGTGAACACACCGTCCAGTTCCGCCGAATACTGTGCCATGAGGCTAAGTGTTGCGTGCCGGAACGCTGAGCGCAAGGGCTCAGTGTCCGGCGAGGTCTGGTGGTGACGGCGTCGCGCGTCAGGCGCGGTCCCTCGGCCGCGCGCGCAGCGAGGCGCGGAACTCCCGTGGTGGCATCCCGACAACGCGCCGGAAAGCGGTGCTGAAAGCACTTTCGGACTGGTACCCGACGGCCTCCGCTATGGCCGTGAGGGAGTCCTCCGTGCGCAGCGCGGCCCGCGCCAGCTGCATCCGCCACTCGATGAGGTAGTCCAACGGGGGACGGCCCACCCTGTTCCGGAAGTGCGCGGCGAACGCCGACCTCGACATCGTCGCGATGCCTGAGAGCTCGTCGAGCGTCCAGCGGTGGCGCGGGTCGGCGTGGACGGCTCGCAGCGCTGCCCCGATCCCGTCGTCGGCGACCGACGCGAGCCACCCCAGTGGCTCGTGCGACGAACCGGCGTGCGACCTCAGCATGTGCACCAGCAGGATCTGGGCCAGGTGTTCGAGGACGAGGGACTGGCCCGCCTCGCACGTCCGGATCTCGTGGACGAGCAGGGTCGCGATGTTCCAGAGCAGCCTTCCGGCGTCGTCGTCCGCTTTCACGAGCATGGCCGGGGGGAGTGAGGAGAACAGGGTCGACGCGTCGGAGTCCTGGAACGTGAAGTCGACGCTGCACGTGTACGCGACGGAGCCCGGAGGGATCTCGGGCCCCTTCGCGGACGTGTCCTCGGTCGAACTCCCGAGGCTGTAGGGCGGTGGGTCGCCGAGGAGGTAGAAGTCGCCCGTGCTCAGCAGAAGAGGGGCCCGTCCGTCGACGCGCAACCAGCACTGGCCCTCCACCACCACGCCGAGCTTGATGTGCGGGAAGGGGGAGAACCGGGCCTCCCACGGCGCCGTCGCGCGGAGCGGAACGGGCGCGACGGCCCTGGGCCGCGCCAGCGCCAGGACGTCTCGGACGGGGTCGTGCGCACCGAGGAGGACTTCAGCGCTGGACGATCGGTAAGCTTCGCCGGACTCCACGTTATGGACTATAGGTCCGACGAGCGAAACGATGGGTGCCTGGCGGCGGGAGCCGCCTGCCGGATCGACGCGAGGAGCGAAAAGTCTTATGCGATACCGATTTCTCGGACGATCGGGGCTGCGGGTATCGGAACTGTCGCTGGGGACGGGGAACTTCGGCACGGGCTGGGGGCACGGGGCGACCGCGCCCGAGGCACGGGCGATGTACGACACCTACCGGCAGGCGGGCGGGAACTTCATCGACACCGCGTCCAACTACCAGTCGGGGGAGGCCGAGGAGTACCTCTCGGACATCATCTCCTCGGATCGCGAGGACGTGGTCCTGGCGACGAAGTACACGATGGGGACGTCGGCGAGCAGCGGCCTCCACCTGACCGGGAACAGCCGCAAGGCGATGGTCCAGTCCCTGGAGCAGAGCCTGCGTCGACTGGGCACCGACCGGGTTGACGTGCTCTGGGCCCACGTGGCCGACGTGTCCACGCCCATCGAGGAGGTGCTGCGGGCCTTCGACGACCTGACGCGCGCGGGCAAGATCCTGTACGCCGGTCTCTCCAGCTTCCCCGCGTGGCGCGTGGCGACCGGGGTCACCCTGGCGCGGCAGCGGGACTGGGCGCCCCTCGTGGCGATCCAGGTCGAGTACAGCCTCGTCGAGCGCGACGCCGACCGCGAGCTGGTGCCGATGGCGGAAGCCTTCGGCTTGGGCGTCCTCGGGTTCTCGCCGCTCGGCGGCGGTCTGCTGACGGGCAAGTACCGGCGGGGCGAGACGGGTCGTGCCCAGAGTTCGATCAGCCGGTTCCTCCACCGGGAGGACGACCCCGCCAAGGCGAAGGTCCTGGACGCCGTCGAGGCCGTCGCCCAGGACCTCGGTGCGACCCCGGACGCGGTGGCGATCAGGTGGTCGATGTCGAAGGGCGTGATCCCCGTCGTCGGACCGAGGACCGTGGACCAGCTCACGTCCAACCTCGCGGCGGGCGAGCTGGACATCCCACCGCGCCAGCTCGACCGGCTCGACGAGGTGAGCGCGCCGCGGCTGGGATACCCCCACGGGCTGTGGACGGAGCACGAACGGGTGGGGGAGCGCCGAGTCGCCCAGCCGTGAGGGGCGCCCGTCGGGCACCACTAGGACGTCTCGCCGGTCCGGTTCACCAGCACGCGGCTCAGCACGACCGTCACCACGCCCGCGAACACGACGCTGAGCAGCCCGACCCGCAGGCTGGTGAGGTCGGCGACGAACCCGACGACCGGCGGTGACAGCAGGAACCCCACCCGGAGCAGCCAGCTGACCACGGTGAGGCCCATCCCGTTGGGGAGGCCGGGGAGTTCGTCGGCGGTGTGCATGGCGGCCGGGACGAGGGTGGCCACGCCCAGGCCCGCCAGCGCGAAGCCCGCGAGGGCCGTGCCGACGGTCGGCACGGCCAGCGCGAGGCCCATGCCCACGGCCGCGAACGCCCCGCCCGCGCGGACGACGGCGCGCTGGCCGAACCGGTCCACGGCCCGGTCGCCGGTGAGCCTGCCGATCGTCATGGCGACCTGGAGGGCGACGAACGCGAGACCGGCGGTGGCGGCGCTGGTGCGCAGGTCGCCGCTGAGGTAGATCGCGCCCCACGACGCGCCCGCGTCCTCGACCAGCGCGCCGCACGCGGCCAGGACGCCCAGCGCGGCGAGCATCTTCACGGCCGTGCCCGCGAACGCGCGGCGGGCCGTCGGGGCCGCGGCGGTGGTGGGCTCGGCGCGTTCGGCGTCCTCGTGACCCGGCAGGAGGAACCGGTAGGCGACCAGCGCGACGACGCCGAACAGCGCGGCGGAGAAGCCGAGGTGCAGCGCGAGCGGCACGCCGAGACCGGCGGCCGCCGCGCCCATCAGGCCGCCCAGCACGGCGCCGATGCTCCACACGCCGTGGAAGGAGTTGACGATGGACCGCCCGTAGAGGCGCTGCACGCGCAGGCCGTGGGCGTTCTGCGCGACGTCGACCACGGCGTCCAGCGCGCCCACGACGAACAGCACCGCGCCCAGGCCGAGCCAGTTCGGCGCGAGCGGGATCAGCAGGGTGGTGGCGGCGAGCAGGACGATCCCGAGCGCGGCCACCCGCGACGACCGGAACCGGCGGATCGCCGCGCTCGCCAGCAGGCCCGCCACCAGCGCGCCGAGGGGGAACCCGGCCAGCGCGGCCCCCAGGACGGTGTTGCTGAGGTCCAGGCTCGCCTTGATCTCGGGGTAGCGGGGCACCACGTTGGCGAAGAGGGCGCCGTTGGTGAGGAACAGGGCTGCCACGGCGGCGCGGGCGCCCCTGGCGGCGCGCGTCGGCGCGGCGGGTGGTGCGGTGGTCATGGTGATCCCGTCGGGCAGGGTGTGGTCAGGGGAGGAACCGGTGGAGCGCGGCGCGGACCTGCGCCGGGGTCATCGGGTCGGTGGACAGCGCGCTGTGCAGCACGAGCCCCTCGATCAGGGCGTCCAGCTCCCGTGCGGTGCCGGGGTCGAAGTGGTGCTCCAGCGCTTGGCGGCTGCGGCGCATCCAGGCCTGGGTCACGGCGCGCAGCGCGGGTTTGCGGGCCGCCGCCACGTACAGCTCGACGCTGAGCACCAGGTCGCGGTTCGCGTCGAGCAGGTCGCCCGAGATGTGCTCGGCGACCGACTCGACGGCCGCCGAGCGGTCGGGCGCGGCGGCCATGCGCTCCTCGAAGACGCCCGCGATCGAGTCGGCGTGCCGGGTGAACGCCTCGGCCAGCAGGTCGTCCAGCGACGTGAAGTGGTAGGTCGTCGACCCGAGCGGCACGTCCGCCGCCCGCGCGACCGCCCGGTGCGAGACGCCCGCCACGCCGCGCTCGGCGATGATCGCGAGCGCGGCGTCGATGATGCGGTCCCGCCGGTCGGGGTCGTGCCGCCGCGGGCGGCGGGTCGAGGCCTCCATGTGTACGAGCGTACATAGCAGAGGCAGGGCTGTGACCACGGGTTTCGCTCTCGTGCACGTGACCTGCGGCACAATTCTTTGCACCTGACACTGATGTGAGCTTCTAGCGTTGGGGCACGCCCTGGACGGGCGATCCGGATCGTGAAGGAGCTTCGACGTGACTTCCCTCTTCGACAGGTACCGGCTCGGCGACCTGGCGCTGCCCAACCGGGTGGTGATGGCCCCGATGACCAGGGTCCGGGCCGCCGCGGGCGGACTGGCGACCCCGTCGATGGCGACGTACTACGCCCAGCGGGCCACGGCCGGGCTGATCGTGACCGAGGGCGTGCAGCCGAGCCTGGTCGGGCAGTCCAACCCCGGCACGCCGGGCCTGCACACCGACGAGCAGACCGCCTCGTGGCGCCCGGTGACCGAGGCCGTGCACGCCAACGGCGGCCGGGTGTTCGCCCAGATCATGCACGGCGGCCGGGTGTCGCACCCGGACACCACCGGCGTCCAGCCGGTCGGGCCCTCCGCCGTGCCCGCCGTCGGCGAGGTCTTCACCCCGACCGGCCCCAAGCCCGCGCCGGTGCCGCGCGCCCTGGACACCGCCGAGGTGCCCGAGCACGCCCGGTCCTACGGCGACGCGGCCAGGCGAGCCGTCGACGCGGGCTTCGACGGCGTGGAGCTGCACGGCGCCAACGGCTACCTGATCTCGCAGTTCCTCTCCTCGAACGCCAACCTGCGCACGGACGGCTACGGCGGCCCGGTGCGCAACCGGATCCGGTTCGCCGTCGAGGCCGCGTCGGCGACCGTCGACGCCGTCGGCGCGGCCAGGACCGGCATCCGCCTCTCACCCGCCGCGACGATCTGGGGCGTCCAGGACGCCGACGTGCCCGAGCTGTACGCGGCCCTGCTGGCGGAACTGGCCCGCCTGGAGGTGGCCTACGTCCACCTGGAGGCGACCGCCGACGAGGACGTGCTGCTCGGCCTGCGCCGCGCGTGGCCGGGCACGCTCATCGTCAACCCGGTGCCGCCGACGGGACCGAAGCAGACGAGCCGGGCCGACGCCGACCACTGGCTCGGGCTGGGTGCCGACCTGATCGGCTTCGGCCGCGCGTTCATCGCCAACCCCGACCTCGTCGAGCGGCTCCGCAACGCGCTCCCGATCGCCCCGGTCGACGAGGCCACGTTCTACCAGGGCGGCGACGCGGGGTACCTGACCTACCCGACCTACCAGTACGAGGTCCCGCGTTAAATCCGTTGGCAGGGCACGGGAAATCGGGTTGGGTACCGCGCATGGCGCACATCGGGGGCATCTGCGGCGAACGGTTCGGGGCGGTGCGCGACGCGCTGGTGGCATCGCTGGAGCAGGGCGGCGGCGCGTCCGCCGCGGTGTACCTGGACGGCGAGCCGGTGGTCGACCTCTGGGGCGGGTGCGCCGACGAGGAGGGCGCGCGCCCGTGGGAGCGCGACACGATCACCGGTGTCTGGTCGACCACGAAGACGATGACCGCGCTGTGCGCGCTGGTCCTCGCCGACCGCGGCGACCTCGACCTGGACGCCCCCGTGGCGGAGTACTGGCCCGAGTTCGCCGCCGAGGGCAAGGGGAAGGTGCTGGTGCGGCACGTCCTCGGGCACACCTCGGGCCTGCCCGCGTGGACCGAGCCGGTGGCGCTCGACGTGCTCTACGACTGGTCGGCCGCGACGGCGCTGCTGGCGGAGCAGCCGCTCGTCTCGGAGCCGGGGGTGGTAGGCGCTTACCACGCCGTGACGCAGGGGTTCCTGCTCGGTGAGGTGGTCCGCCGGGTGACCGGCCGCGCCCTCGGTGTGTTCTTCGCCGAGGACGTGGCCGGTCCGCTGGGCGCCGACTTCCACATCGGACTCGCCCCCGAGCACGACCACCGCGTCGCCCCGATCATCCCGGCCACGACCAGGGCGCCCGAGCTGGAGGCCCGAGGCCCGGGAAACCCGCCCATCCCGGCGGAGACCGCGAACACCGAGGCCTGGCGGCGGGCCGACATCCCGTCCGCCAGCGGTTTCGGCAACGCCCGGTCCGTCGCCGCCGTGCAGTCGGTGCTCGCGTGCGGCGGCGAGGCCCGCGGCGTGCGGCTGCTGTCCGCCGCGGGGTGCGAGCGGGTGTTCGAGGAGCAGTTCGTCGGCGAGGACCGGGTGCTCGGCGCTCCGATCCGGTACGGCACGGGCTACGCCCTGCGGGGCCGGACCTGTTCCTGGGGCGGGTGGGGCGGGTCGATCGTCCTGGTCGACCCCGACCAGCGGCTCGTGGTGTCGTACGTGATGAACCAGATGGTCGAGTCGGGCCCGCTGGGTGACGACCGCGGTCTGGGCGTCGTGATGGCCGCCTACGGCGGGCTGTAGCCACGCCGGTCAGGTCACCTCGTGCGAGGCCCGCGTCCAGGCGCGGGCCTGCTCGGTGAGCGTCAGGCCGAGGCCGGGCCGGGTCGGCACGCGCATGCGGCCGTCGCTGGTGTGCAGGCGCTCGGTGAACAGCGGCTCCAGCCAGTCGAAGTGCTCCACCCACGGCTCGTGCGGGTAGGCCGCGGCCAGGTGGAGGTGGATCTCCATGGCGAAGTGCGGCGCCAGTTGCAGGTGGTGGTGCTCGGCGAGCGCGGCCAGCTTCAGGAACTGGGTGATGCCACCGATCCGCGGCGCGTCGGGCTGGATCACGTCCACCGCCCGGTCGCGGATGAGCGTCCAGTGCTCCGCCACGCTCGCGAGCATCTCACCGGTCGCGATCGGCGTGTCCAGGCTCGCCGCCAGCGCCGCGTGGCCCTCGGAGTCGTAGGCGTCCAGCGGTTCCTCGATCCACGTGAGGTCGAAGCGCTCCAACGCCCGCCCCATCCGCCGCGCCGTCGGCCGGTCCCACTGCTGGTTCGCGTCGACCATGATCGGAACGCCGTCGCCGAGGTGCTCCCGAACCGCCTCCACCCGCCGCAGGTCCGCGTTCGGCGAGGGATCGCCCACCTTGATCTTGATCCCGCCGATGCCCCTCCGCAACGAGGCGTCCGCGTTCTCCAGCACCTGCTCCGTCGGGGTGTGCAGGAACCCGCCCGAGGTGTTGTAGCAGCGGACCGACTCGCGGTGCGCGCCCAACAGCTTGGCGAGCGACAACCCGGCCCGTTTCGCCTTCAGGTCCCACAGCGCCACGTCGAACGCCGCGACCGCCTGGGTGGCCAACCCGCTGCGCCCCACCGAAGCCCCGGCCCACACCAGCTTCGTCCACAACCTGCCCGTGTCATTGGGATCCTCCCCGATGAGCACGGGAGCGACCTCCCCGGCGTGCGCGTAGAGCCCTGGCCCACCCGCCCGCTTCGCGTAGCTGAACCCGATCCCCTCGTACCCCTGCGCCGTGGTGATCTCGGTGAACAGGAAGGCCACCTCGGTCATGGGGCGCTGGCGGCCGGTGAGGACCTTGGCGTCGCTGATGGGGGTGGGGAGGGGGAGGTAGAGGGAGGAGAGGCGGATTCGGGCGATGCGGTCCGGGTCCGTCGGTTCGTCGGTCATGGGTCCAGCGTGGCCGGTCTGGCGGGGGAGTGGCCAGGGGGCCGGGGGTCGCGAGGCGACCACGGCGTTGCTCGCCAACACCGCGACGAACTGCTGGCGAAGAACACCGTGTCACGACGGTGTCGAGTCGGTCACAGCGTCCAAGAAACTAAACCGTCCGGACGGTACAGTTTCAGGATGGCGATGAACGACGTGGTCGTGGTGGGTGGCCGGCGGCGGTGGGCCGCGCTGGGAGTGCTGGTCGGCTCCGTGTTGTTGCTGGCGATCGACGGCACGGTGCTCTACCTGGCCGTGCCGTCGCTGTCCCGCGACCTGGCACCCACCGCGACCGAGGTCCTCTGGATCGGCGACGTCTACTCGCTCGCCCTGGCGGGCCTGCTCGTCACCACCGGCACGCTCGCCGACCGTGTCGGGCGCAAGAGGGTGCTGCTCGTGGGTACGGCCGCGTTCGGGGCGGCCTCGTTGCTGGCGGCGTTCTCGACCAGTTCGGAGATGCTCATCGGGGCCCGACTGCTGTTGGGCGTGGCCGGTGCGACGATCATGCCGTCCACGCTGTCGATCATCCGCAACCTGTTCCCCGACGCGCGGGAGCGGACCAGGGCCATCGCGATCTGGTCGGCGGGCTCGGGTGGCGGGCTGGCGTTGGGGCCGTTGATCGGTGGTGCGCTGCTGGAGCGGTTCTGGTGGGGCTCGGTGTTCCTGGTCAACGTGCCCGTCGTGGTCGTCTTCCTGGTCGCGGGAGGGCTGTTGCTGCCCGAGTCGCGCAACCCGGATCCCGGCCGGTTCGACCTGGTCTCGGCCGGGTTGTCGTTCGCGGCGATCACGCCGCTGGTGTACGCGGTCAAGCACGCCGTCGGCTCCGGACCGGACGGGTGGACGGTGGGGTCCGCGCTGGTCGGGCTGGTGGCCGCGGTGCTGTTCGTGCGGCGGCAGCGGCGGACGGACCCGCCCCTGATCGACGTCGGGCTGTTCCGGAACGCCGCGTTCACCGGTGCGGTGCTGGCCAACGTGATCGCGATCTTCGCGCTGACCGGGCTGCTGTTCTTCTTCTCCCAGTACCTCCAGTTCGTGCGCGGGTTCAGCCCGCTGGTGGCGGGGCTGGCCGAGATGCCGACGATGGTCGCCTCGGTGGTGGTCATCGGTGTGGTCGGCGTGGTCGCCGCGCGGTGGGGCACGGGGCGCGCCGTGGCCGCGGGGCTGGCCACCGCCGCGGTCGGGCTGCTGCTGGTCGCCGTCGCCGAGGGGGCGGAGAGCTACCTGTGGCTGGGGTTGGCGCTGCTGCCGGTGGGGCTCGGTGTGGGGTTGGCGATGACGCTGACGGTGGACGCGGTCGTGTCGGCGGTGCCGCCGCACCGGGCGGGCGCGGCGTCGGCGATCTCCGAGACCGCCTACGAACTCGGTGTGGTGCTGGGCATCGCGGTGCTCGGCTCCGTGGTCACCCTGGCCTACCGGGCGAACCTGGACGTGCCCGGCGCGGCCCGTCCCGCCGTCGAGGACTCGGTCGGCTCCGCGCTGGCCGCGCTGGACCCCGCCTCGCCGCTGGTGGCACCGGTGAAGGAGGCGTTCACGATCGCCATGCAGACGACGTCGACCATCGCCGCCGTGATCACCGCCGTGGCGGCCCTGGTCGCCTGGCGCACCATCCCCTCCGGTAGGAACACGGGCACCAGGAGTGCGTCGGAAGGGGCGTGAGCATGGCTCGCAAGGCAGGGCGCACGCCCGCGGTGACGCGCCGGGCGCTGCTCGACGCCGCCGCCTCCGTGATCCGCACCAGGGGCATCGCCGCCAGCCTGGACGAGATCGCCCGCGAGGCGCAGGTGTCCAAGGGCGGGCTGCTCTACCACTTCGCCACCAAGGACGACCTGGTGCGGGCCCTCGCCCAGGACCTGGTGGAGGCGTTCCGCGCCGAGGTGGTCGCCGCCGTCGACCCCGCGGACTCCGCTCCCGGCGCGCTCACGCGCGCCTACGTGAGGGCCTGCCTGTCGTCCTCGCACGACGAGGTCGCGCTCCGCGAGAGCGCGGCGCTCGTGGTCCAGCTCGGCGCCCTGCCCGAGGTCGCGGACCTCGTCCGCGCCGACACCCGCCGCTGGAGCGCCGAACTGGGCGCCGACGGCCTGCCCGCCCACGTGCTGGCGCTGGTCGTGGCCGCCGCCGACGGGGCGAGCGCGGCACCGCTGTGGGGCGGCGCCGTGCCGCACGACGAGGCTCGCGCGCTGGAGCGCCAGCTCATCCGGTTCACCCTCGACCAGGCGCTCTGGTCGCACCTGGAGGCCTGACGCGCCACCGCGGACCCCATCTTCTTGCCGAAACGGCATGGATCGGTGCGGTTCCGGCAAGGCTGCCGCACGATGGTCGCGGAGGTGATGACCATGGAGCAGGAGCAGAGGGTGGACGAGCCGTTCTCCGCCGAGATGGAGGCCCGCGTGTGCGAGATCGTGCTGGGCGATCGGCGGCACGGGCTCCGGTAGTCAGCGCGCCGTCGGAGGCCGGACCACGTGGTGCAGTTCGAGGCGGGGTGCGGGAGGCAGTGGTTCGGCTCCGTCGGCGCGGAAGGCGTGCAGCAGCAGGCCGACGAGCCTGCGGGACGCGGCCAGCGCCGACTCCGGCGAGTCGGCCGTGATGCCGCCGTTGGCCATCAGCAGCAGCGTGATGTCGTCGAACGTGAAGTCCTCGCGCAGCTCACCCGACGCCTTGGCCCGCCTGGCCAGCTCGCCGAAGCCCCTCTCGGCGCGGGAGCGCAGCCCGTCGAGCACGGTCGCGTCGGGGAAGCGGCAGGCGAACGCGCCGGTGAAGCCCTTGTCCACGGCCTGCATGGCGCACACCTGCTCCAGGACGGCGCGGAACGCGCACCACGGGTCCGGGTCGGCCAGCGCGTCCTCCACCACCGCCGCGCACAGCTCGATCTGCTCGGCGAACGCCTCCGCCACCAGGGCCTCCTTGGTGGGGAAGCGGCGGTAGAGCGTCGCCACGCCCACACCCGAGTGGCGGGCGATGTCGGTCATCGTGACGTCCAGGCCCTCCTCGGCGAAGAGCAGGCGCGCGGCCTCGACGATGCGGGTCCGGTTGTTCCTGGCGTCGACGCGCAGCGCCTCCGCCGCGGCCATCCGAGAGGGCTCGGTCGTCATGCCTCTCACTTTAGCTCAAGTGGAGGGTGTCCTCCAGTTGTCGTGTTAGCGTCGAGGCAAGTGGAGGGCATCCTCCATTTGTCCAGGCGAGGAGAGCCGTGAACGAGATGCGCGTGGCCCAGTTCGACTCCTACGGGCCGCCGGAGGTGCTGTACGAGGCGAGGGTGCCGATGCCCGTGGTGAAGCCGGGGGAGGTGCTGGTCCGGGTCCACGGGGTGAGCGTCAACGGCGGTGAGCTGATGCTGCGCTCCGGCAAGCTGAGGTGGTTCGCCCCCCGCCGCTTCCCCAAGCGCACGGGGATCGACTTCGCCGGGGTCGTCGTCACGGCGGCCGAGGGCGTGCCCGGCCCGAGGGCGGGCGACCACGTCTGGGGGATGATGTCGCGCTTCGTCGGCGGGTCCGCCGCCGAGTACGTGGCCGTGCGGCCCCGCAAGCTGTCGCCCAGCCCGGCCGGGCTGGACCTGGTCGAGGCCGCCGCGCTGCCCGCCGGGACGACGGCGATCACGGCGCTGCGCGACCACGCCCGCCTCAAGCCGGGCGAGCGGCTGCTGGTGCGCGGCGCCGCGGGTGGGATCGGGAGCATCGCCGTCCAGTTGGGGCGGCACTACGGCGCGCACGTCACGGGGCTCGCCGGTGCGAAGAACCTCGACCTGGTGCGGGAACTGGGGGCGCACGAGGTGTTCGACCGCCGTGCCACCGAACCGGGGGACCTGGGGGAGTTCGACGTCGTGCTGGACACCGCGGGCTCCTCGCTGCCCGCCTACCGCGGCCTGCTCGCCAGGGGTGGGCGGATGGTCGGGATCTCCTTCGACTCGGTCGCGTCCGTCGGGTACGTGCTGCTGTCGACCGTCTTCGGCTCGCGGCGGGTGCGGTTCTTCAGCGGGAACCCGACGCACGCGCTGTTCGCCGAGCTGACCGGGCTCGTGGAGGCCGGAGCCCTCCGCCCCGTCGTGGACACCGTGCACGACCTGGCGGACATCTCCGCGGCGCACCGGGCGCTGGAGGAGGGTGGCGTGCGGGGGAAGCACGTGGTCCGGATGGTGTGAGGTAGGTCGCGCGCCGTTGACCTCATGCTTGAGAGAGTCAATCATTTGCATGAATTGCTCAAGCATTCGAGAAGGAGCGGTCATGGTCGGCGTGCGTCGTGGTGCAGGTGCCCTCGTGGTCGAGGGAGAGGCCGTCGAGGTGGACGGGAGGAGGCGGACGCTGACCGTCGTCCGCCCCGAGGTGGTCGCCGAGGGCGCGGCGGTCGTGCTGGTGCTGCACGGGTCCAACCAGGACGGTCGGATCGTCCGGAGGTTCGCCGGGTACGGCTTCGACGCGTTCGCCGAGCGGGGCGGGGCCGTGGTCGCCTACCTCGACGGGCACCGCGGCAACTGGAACGAGGCACGGGCGAGGTCGGACTTCGCGGCCAGGAGGGAGGGTTTCGACGACGTCGCCTTCGCGGGAGCGGTGGTCGACCTGCTGGTGTCGGAGCACCGGGTCGACCCCGCCCGCGTGCACGCCGTCGGGTACTCGGCGGGCGGCTCGATGGTGATCAGGCTGGCGCACGAGATCGGCCCGCGGCTGGCCGGGATCGGGCTCGTGGCGGCCACGCTGCCGGTGCCGGGGGAGCTGCTGCCGTTCGACGGGCCGGTCGTGCCGCTCCCGGTGGTCCTCTTCCACGGCACGAGGGACCGGCTCGTGCCGTACGACGGCGGCGTGACCAGCCTGTGGGGCTTCCGACCGCGCGGCCTCGGGCTGTCGGCGCGGGAGACCGCCGCGTACTTCGCCGGGCGCAACGGCATCACCGCCGCGCCCGAGTCGCACGACCTCGGCTCCAGCGCGGGCGATCGGACCGCGGTGGAGCGCACGGACCACCGGCAGGACGGCCGTCCGACGGTCACGCTGTACACGGTCCACGGTGGCGGGCACGTCGTCCCCGGTCCGGGACGGCCGCTGTTCGTCATGGGGAGGCCGACCCGCGGGCTCGTGGCGGCGCGCGCGCTGGGCGAGGCGTTCGGGCTGCCCGCCTGAGCCGGGTGGCCGCGGGTACCCTCCGCCGATGGACTCACGTGCACGGCTCACCCGGTGAGCGCCCGGTTCCAGGAACTGGACTGGCGACCGACGCCCCTGGGCGAACTCGTCCTGCGGCGCCGCCGCGACCCGCTGGACGGCAAGGACATCTACGAGATCAAGCTCGGCGGTGAGTTCCTGATGTCGAGCCTGTTCACCGTGGCCGAGGAGGAGCTGTCCCGGCTCGCGCTCGCCGAGCTGACCGGTACCGGGCTCGACGTGGTCGTGGGCGGGCTGGGGCTCGGCTACACCGCCCTCACGGTGCTGGAGAACGCCGACGTGCGGTCCCTCGTGGTGATCGACGCGCTCGCCGAGGTCATCGAGTGGCACGAGCGGGGCCTGATCCCGGCGGGCGCGACGCTGGCCGCCGATCCCCGCTGCGCACTGGTGAACGGTGACTTCTTCGCCCTCGCGCGGTCACCCGAAGGGCTGATCCCGCAGGAGCCCGGCCGCAGGTTCCACGCGATCGTGGTCGACATCGACCACTCGCCGCGGCACCTGCTGCACCCCGGCAACGCCGACTTCTACGAACTCGCCGGGCTCCGCCGGATCGCGGCGCTGCTGCGTCCGGGCGGGGTGTTCGCGCTGTGGTCGAACGACCCGCCGGACGAGGAGTTCACCGCCGAGCTGGCGCGGGCGTTCGTGGACGTGCGCGCCGAGGTCGTGAGCTTCGCGAACCCGTTGCAGGACCGCGACGCGACGAACACGGTGTACCTGGCGAAGGTGCCCTCCTGACACCGCCTCGGGGCGCCGCCGCGCCCCGAGGCCGAGGGGGATCAGGTCCTCAGCGCCTCGTCCAGGTGCTCCTGGACGTACCAGCCGACGGCACGGGCCGGGTCGATCGAGTCGACGGCCGCCCGCACCGCGGGCGCGTCGTGCGGACCCCAGAACACGTCGCCGTACCGCTCGTAGACGACGCCGTACCTGCCGTAGTCCGCGATGCCCCGCACGCCGATCGTCGCGTAGACGCCGTGGGGCGCCATGGGGTTCTTCATCCGCGACTGGTCGGTCTCGGCGCGCAGCGGCTCCTGGCAGGTGCCGACGGACTCGTCGTTGGTGCGGTGGCACACGTACCGCGTGTTCTCGGCGAGCAGCCGCCTCAGGTCGGACGGCAGCAGTTGCTTGGCGTTGACCCGCTTCGGCCCACCCGCGGGCGTCGCGGCGGGATGGGCGGGCACCGTGGTGCCGGTGCCGAACAGGCTCGACAGCAGCTCGGTGATGCCCGCTTGGACCAGGTTCCCGGTCAGCGCCAGCAGACCACCCCACTCCTGGTGCAGCTCGGGCGGCAGCACCGGGAAGCGCGGGCGCAGTGCGGCCGTCGTGTGGAACTCACGGGCCGTGCGGCCGATCCTGGTGTACGTGGCCCTGCTCAGGGATTCGCGCCCGGCCAGGCGCAGCGCGGCGCTCACGACTCCCTCCAACCGTGCTCGGCGACCGCGGTGAAGGCGCGCTCGACGTCGGTGGCCAGCCAGGCCGCGACCTCGGTCCTCGTGACACCCTCCAGGTCCGGGTCCGTGGCGAGCAGGTCCCGCAGGTCCCGCTCCAGGTCGGCCAGCACCGCCTCGGCCAGCCGCTCCGGCGAGGGCAGCGCGCTGCGGAACTCCTCGACCTCCTTCGTGACGGGCGTGGTCGACGCGGACCCGCCCGCGTCGACCACGGCCTTCGGCGTGCTCTCGGTGGCGGCAGCCACCGGGATCTTCTCGTTCATTCCCTGCCGTCTTTCGGTTCGGCGACGTCTGACACGAGGACACTCGCCGCCACCGCCGCGGGTGTTACACGCACCCGCGGCGACTTTTTTCCTTGCCGCTGCTGTGGATCAGCTCAGGTGGTGCACCTCCGGCAGCCCGTACACCGGCGTCGGGATGCCCTCGTAGCGGGCCTTGAGCTGGAGCGCGAGGTAGAGGGAGTAGTGCCGCGACTGGTGCAGGTTGCCGCCGTGGAACCACAGCGCCTCCTGCCGGGTGGGCTTCCACATGTTGCGCTGCTCACCCTCCCAGGGGCCGGGGTCCTTGGTCGTCGCCGAGCCGAGTCCCCACACCTTGCCCACCTCGTCCGCGACCTCCTGGGAGATCAGGTCGGCCGCCCAGCCGTTCATCGAGCCGTAGCCGGTGGCGTAGACGACCAGGTCGGCGGGCAGCTCCTCGCCGGTCGACAGGACGACGGCGTCCTCGGTGAGCCGGACGACGTCCACCCCGGAGCGGAGCTTGATGTCGCCGTTGGCCACCAGGTCCGAGGCGCCCACGTCGATGTAGTAGCCGGAGCCCCGCCGCAGGTACTTCATGAACAGCCCGGAGTCGTCGTCGCCGTAGTCCAGCAGGAACCCGGCCTGCTCCAGCCGGGCGTAGAAGTCCGCGTCGACCTCGCGGATCTCGTCGTACACCGGGATCTGGAACTCGTGCATGATCCGGTACGGCAGCGACGCGAACGTGAGGTCGGCCTTCTGCGTGGTCATGCCCGCGGCGACGGCCTCCTCGGAGTACAGGCCGCCCAGGGCGATCCTCATCAGCGAGTCGGACCGCACGACGTGCGTCGACGTCCGCTGCACCATCGTGACGTCGACGTCGTTCTCCCACAGGGCCGCGCAGATGTCGTGCGCGGAGTTGTTGGACCCGATCACGACGGCCCGCTCGCCGCGGTAGGCGTCCGGACCGGGGTGCTTCGACGAGTGGTGCTGGTCGCCGCGGAAGGTGTCCGCTCCCTCGAACTCCGGCACGTTCGCCTTGCCCGACATGCCCGTGGCGAGCACGAGTTCCCTGGGCCGCAACGTGATCTCCTCGCCGTCGCGGCGCACGAGGACCGTCCACACGCGAGCGTCCGCGTCGTAGGACGCGTTCAGGGCCTCGGTGGAGGTCCAGTAGTTCAGCTCCATGACCCGCGCGTACATCTCCAGCCAGTCCCCGATCTTGTCCTTCGGCGCGAACACCGGCCAGTTCTTCGGGAAGTCCAGGTACGGCAGGTGGTCGTACCAGACCGGGTCGTGCAGGCAGAGGGACTTGTAGCGGCTCCGCCACGCGTCACCGGCACGGGCACCGCGCTCCACGACGATCGTGGGCACGCCGAGCTGCCGCAGCCGGGCGCCCAGCGCGATGCCGCCCTGCCCGCCGCCGATCACCAGGGTGTGCGGCTGCGTGGTGCGACCGAGCTCCTCGGCCTCCTGGACCCGCTTCTCCAGCCACGTCCTCCGGTTCCGGTCGGCGCCGTGCTCGGCGCCCCTGGGACGCCTGCCGTCGACCGGTTCCTCGTGGCCGATCAGCTCGTTCATCGTCGTGAGCAGCGTCCACACCAGACCGTCGCGGAGCCGGACGTGGCCGGTGCAGCGGCCGACGGACGTCTCGAACGCGATCCACGACTCCACCACGCCGTCGCCCTCGGACGCCCCGCCCAGGTCGTCGGCGATCCGGAACGCGTGCGGCCGCACCCGCTCCAGGGTCGCGGCGAGCATGTCCCGCACGCCGTCGCGCCCCTCCACCGTGACGATGTTCCAGGTGAACGCGACCAGGTCGCGCCAGTAGGACTCCTCGCCGAACAGGGCGGCCACCGCGTCGGGTTCACCGGAGGCGAGCGCCGACTCGAAGTCGGCGAGCCACGCGGTGACCTTCGCCGTCGCGTCGACGGGGGTCAGGGTTTCTGTCATGAGGCGACTCCGGTTCTGCTCGGGGGACTGGGGGCGGTCCGAAGGCGCCGCACGGCCGGGGCCGTGGACGCGGGCAGGAGCTGGTCGGGTGAGGCCGGGTGGACGACCTCGACGTCCACCCGGTCGGCGAAGCGGTACGGGTGGCCACCCAGCCGTGCGGGTCTGTCGCCGGCACCGGGTCGCGGGTGCCCGCCGGCAGCGGCGACGCGGTGGCGCGCAGCGCGTCGCGCATCCCGCGGTGCTCGTCGCGCGGTAACGACCCGGCCATCCTCGCCGCCGCGTCCACCAGGGCCTGCGTGCTCGGGCGCACGGTCGCCGCCGCGCCGCTCACGTCCACCACGCCGAGCAGGCCGCCGTCGACCGGGCCCAGCGCCGGGGCGGGGTCGCGGCCGTGGTCGGGGTCGACGCCGAAGCCGACCGCGCGCCGCCACGAGTCGCCCACCAGGTCGCGCGGGGCAGCGGGCGGGGCGGTCACCGGCCGGCGCGGCGTCGCGGATCCGCCGCAGCAGGTGGGCGTGGCGGCCGGGGTCCTCGCCCGCGGGCACGGCCGCCTCGAACGGTCCGGGGAACGCTGTGTCACGGGTCACAGGTCGAGTGTCGCGCCGCGGCGCCGCCGGCACCACGGTCGTCGTGCTCCCGCCCATGCTCACCTGACCCCGTCGTCGGGCAACCGGCCCGCACGGCAGACCCTTCCGGTTCTTCGGGGCACGCGGAACGGTTGCAGGGGAGGTTGCGGTCGCGGGCGTGGGGTTGGATGGGGGCGACGAGGTCAGGAGGGACACCCGACGTGCCGCACGCCACCGCCCCGGACGGGGTCGCCATCGCCTACCAGGTCCGCGGGGGCGGCGACCCGCTCGTCCTGCTGTCCGGCCAGGCCAACAGCCACGAGTGGTGGGACGACGTCCGCGAGGACTTCCACGGCTCGCGGACCACGATCACGCTCGACTACCGGGGGACCGGCGACAGCGGCGAGTCGTCGTCGACCTACAGCACCCGGCGGTTCGCGGCGGACGTGGTCACCGTGCTCGACCACCTCGGCGTCGAGCGGGCCGACGTGTACGGCACGTCCATGGGCGGGCGGGTGGCGCAGTGGGTGGCCGCGCTGCACCCCGCCCGCGTCCGGGGGCTCGTGCTGGGCTGCACCTCGCCCGGCGGGAGGCACGGGTTCGAGCGGACCGACGAGGTGCGCCGGTCGCTGGCCGTGCCGGACCCCGCGAAGGTGCGGCTCGCCCTGCTCGACCTGATGTACACACCGGGGTGGCTGGCCACCCACCCCGGCCCGTACCGCACGCTGGGCGACCGCCGGATGTCCCCGCGCGCCCGTCGCGGCCACCTGTCGGCCAGCAACCTGCACGACGCGTGGGACGTGCTGCCCGACATCACCGCCCCGACGCTCGTGGTGCACGGGGACGCCGACGTCTTCAACCCCACCGCGAACGCGCCGCTGCTGGCGGACCGGATCCCCGGCGCCCGGCTGGTGCTGGTGCCGGGGGCCCGGCACGCGTACTTCGAGGAGTTCCGCGCCACCGCGAGCCCGCTGGTGCTCGACTTCCTCGACCACGTCGTGTCCGAAGTGGACTGATCAGGTGTCGACCAGGGCCGACACCGGGACCGAGGAGGCTGTCATGAGCGGCGCGGCTGAGGAGCACCGGACCGTCGCCGGGGTGTTCACCGACCGGGTGCGCGGCGTCGCGCCGGGGCGGTGGGACGACCCGGCCCCGTGCGAGGGCTGGGTCGCGCGGGACGTGGTGCGTCACCTGGTCGAGTGGTTCCCCGCGTTCCTGAAGTCCGGCGCGGACGTCGACCTGCCCCGAGGACCCTCCGTCGACGACGACCCGGTGGCGGCGTGGACCGTGCACAGCGACGGCGTGCAGGCGCTGCTGGACGACCCGGCCACGGCGGGCCGGGTGCTGAGGAACCCGCACATCGGCGAGGTCCCGCTCGACCGCGCCGTCGACGTGTTCTACACGAGCGACGTCTTCCTGCACACGTGGGACCTGGCGCGCGCCACCGGGCAGGACGAGCGGCTCGACCCGGAGCGGTGCGAGCGGCTGCTGAGCGGCATGGAGGCGGCGGACGGGGCGCTGCGGTCCAGCGGGCACTACGGGCCGAAGGTCGGGGTGGCCGCCGACGCCGACGCGCGGACCAGGCTGATCGCGTTCAGCGGTCGGACGCCGTAGGGGCCCTGTCGGCCAGGTCCTGGACGCCGATCACACCCAGCAGCCGGAGCTGGTCCACGGCGGGGCTGCCCGCGGGCGCGGTGAAGAACTGGAGGCGCTGCCTGCCGTCCTCGCTGAAGAGGTTCTGGCAGTGCACGTCGAGCGTGCCCAGCGTCGGGTGGTTGACGCGCTTGCGGTCGCCGCGCCGCACCGCGACGTCACCGGTGGCCCACAGGTCGGCGAACTCGGGGCCGGAGCGGAGCAGCCTGGCGACCATGTCGGCGGTGGCCGGGTCCCCACCGCGCCGGGCCACGGCCGCGCGCAGGTCGTGGACCAGGACCTTCGAGTGGTGCGGGTGGTCGGCCCGCGGGTAGACGGCGCGGGTGTCGGGCTCGGTGAACCAGCGGTACACGAAGCTCGCCGCGTGCCCGGTCCGCCTCGGTGGCTCGCCGAGCAGGGCCCGCGCGAGGTGGTTCTGCGCCAGCGTCTCGTGCAGGTCGGTGATGATCTGCGCCGGTGTCGTGTCCAGGCGGTCCAGCAGCGCGAGCATCGCGGGCTGGACGTGGGTGGACGCGCCGCTCACCGCGGGCGGCGGCCGGTCCGCCAGGCGGTAGAGGTGGTCGCGCTCGTCGTGGTCCAGGCGCAGAGCCCTGGCCAGCGCGCCGAGCATCTGCGCCGACGGCTGCGTGCCGCGCCCGCGTTCCAGCTCGGTGTAGTAGTCCACCGACGCGCCCGCGAGCTGGGCGACCTCGTCGCGGCGCAGGCCGGGGACGCGGCGGCGCGGCCCGGTCGGCAGGCCGACCTCGGCGGGCGTGATCCGCGCGCGTCGGGACCTCAGGAAGGCGGCGAGTTCGGACGGTTTCACGGCTCCAGTGTGCTGGTGGCCGCCACCGGTAGCCAGGGGGTGGCGACCCCTGGGTGGACGGCGCCTGGTTGGTCGGCCGCGGGGGCGGCACAGTCGTGGGGTCACGTCGAAAAGGGAGAGACCATGCCGTTCGCCAACCTGAAGGTGCCCGCCGGAACGCTCACGGCGGAGCAGAGGGAAGTGCTCGTCACGAAGGTGTCCGACCTGTACGCCGAGATGTTCGGGGAGCAGGCCCGCGCCACCACGATGGTGCTCGTCGAGGACGTCGTCGACGGTGGCTGGGGCATCGGGGGCCGGGTGCTGACCCTCGCGGCGCTGCGGGGCGCCGACGCGTGAGGCCGCGTCCCGGCACGGTGCTCCACCGCCGTGCCGGGACGCGGAAATCGCCTAACGCTTCCGTCCCGCCGCCGTGTAGAAGTGCTGTCGGCGGAGCACCGGGTGACGGGGGACGGGGACGTGGGCGTGTCGGTGAGGGAGTTCGAGGCCGAGCGGGAGCGGTTGCGGTACGCGCGGGAGTGCCTGGCCCGCGACCGCGAGGAGGTGGTGCGGTCGGCGAAGGCGATGGAGGCCCGCGGCGACGACCCCGACCTGGTCGCGTGGCTGTACCGGCGGGCGTTCCAGCTGGAGGACCGCGACGACGCGCCGCTGTTCTTCGGTCGGATCGACGGCCCGCTGCCCGAGCCGGTCTACATCGGCAGGCGGCACGTCGGCGACGGGGACAACGAGCCCGCGGTGGTCGACTGGCGCACCGGGATGGCCACCAGGTTCTACCGGGCCACCGGCGCCGAGCCGATGGAGGTCGTGCGCCGCAGGCGGTTCGGGTTCGCCGACGACGCGATGACCGGGTACGACGACGAGCACCTGACGCCGGAGTTCGACGACGGCCTGAGCGCGTTCGTGCGGCGGCAGATCGAAATGGCCCACTACGGGCCGATGCGCGACATCGTCGCGACCATCCAGCCCGACCAGGACCACGTCGTCCGGCGCGACGCCTCGCGCGCGCTGGTCGTGCAGGGCGGGCCGGGGACCGGCAAGACGGCCGTCGGGCTGCACCGCGCCGCGTACCTGCTCTACGAGCACCAGCGGATCCGCAGGCGCGGGGTGCTGGTGGTCGGGCCGAACGACACGTTCGTGCACCACATCTCCCGCGTGCTGCCCACCCTGGGCGAGGTCGACTGCCGCCACGTCTCCCTCGCCGGGCTCGTCGGCGCGGACCGGGCCGCCGCGGAGGACCCGGCGGTGGCGGCGCTGAAGGGCGACCGCCGCCTGGCGACGGTGCTGCACCGGGCCGTGCGGTCCGAGGTGGGCCGACCGACCGAGGACTTCCTCGTCACCGACACCAGCCCCTACATCCGCGTGCACCCGGAGGAGGTGGAGGTGCTGGCGCGCGACCTCCTCGCGGACCACACGCCCTTCGGGCCCGCCAGGGACCTCATGCGGGACCGCGTGGCCAACCGCGTGCGCCGCAAGCTGGAGCTGCGGGGCCGGGCCCCGAGCGACACCGCCACCCGCAAGCTCGCCCGGTCCAGGCAGGCCCGTGCCCTGGTCGAGTCGATCTGGCCGGTGCTCAAACCCGGCGACGTGCTGCTGCGCCTCTACGCCGATCCCCGGCACCTCGCGCGCTGCGCGGACGGGGTGCTCTCCCCGGACGAGCAGCGCGCGCTGGGCTGGACCACGCCCCCGGCCAGGGCGAGCCGTGCGCGGTGGACCGCCGCGGACCACGTGCTGCTGGACGAGCTGGCCTGGCTGCTCGACGAGCAGCCCCGCACGGGCCACATCGTCCTCGACGAGGCGCAGGACCTGTCCGCGATGCAGCTCCGCGCGGTCGGCCGCCGCTGCGCGGGCACCCTGACCCTGCTCGGCGACCTGGCCCAGCAGACCACCCCCTGGGGTCTGCCCACGTGGGACGACGTGCTCGCCGAACTCGGCCACGCGGGCGACGTCGTCACCCTGGACACCAGCTACCGCGTGCCCCAGCAGGTCCTCGACATCGCCAACCGGGTGCTGGCCCGCGTCGCGCCGGACCTGCAGGCGACGACCTCGGCGCGGTCGGCCGCCGACGCGGTCAGCGTGCTCCGGGCCGACGCGGGAGGCGCGGCTCGTGCCATCGCCGACCTGGTGCGGGACCTCCCGGTGGAGAGGGGAGGCGTCGGCGTCATCACCGCCGACGCGGACGCCGAGGCGCTGCGCGCGGCGTTGACCGCCGAGGGCGTGGAGCCGGTCCGGCCGCACGAGCTGGACCGGGAGCGCAGGCTGGCGCTGGTGCCCGCGGGCGCGGCGAAGGGGCTGGAGTTCGACACCGTGGTGCTGGTCGACCCCCACCGCCTGCTCGACGACGGCGAGGTGGGGCAGCGGCTGCTCTACGTCGCGCTCACCAGAGCCGTCTCGCACCTGGCGATCGTCCACACCGCCGAACTGCCCGAGGTGCTCGGGCTGGCCTGACCGGTTCGTCCACGGCGGACGCGGGTACCCGACCGGACGCCCCGTTCGGCGGCAGCGCTTCGGCGGGTCCTGACAACGTGGGCAGAACGCGGCGGCTTTCGTTGACACCGCCGTTCCCGCTCGAAGGTGGGGCTCGTCGGGCTGGTGCCCGGCCCGGCTTTCCGTCCGACGAGAGGAGACCAGGCATGCGGTGGAACCTCAGGAGGTTCGGCACGGCCGCGCTCGGGCTGGTGCTCGCCGCCGGGGCGGCGGTGGCGGCGGGCCCGCCCGCGTCGGCGGAGTCCAACGGGGAGTGCGGGTGATGCCGCTCGGCGACTCGATCACCGACGGCTTCAACGTCCCCGGCGGCTACCGGATCGACCTGTGGGAGCGCATGGCGTCGGGCGGGCACACCGTCGACTTCGTCGGGTCGGGGTTCACCGGGCGGTCGTGGGTGCGGGGCCGGGCACGTGCGTGGACGTGGTGTCGGGCGGTACCGCGAACGGGACGGCGGTGGTGCGCGGCGCTGGTCGGCCCGGTAGGTCGCACTCGGAGGTCCACAGTGGAACGGGCCGCTCCGGACGTCCCGGAGCGGCCCGTTCTCGTGGTGCTACGCGGTGAGCAGGGTCAGACCGTAGACCCTGAGGATCTCGTTGATGGGCTGGAACCAGGTGCGGCCGCCGCTGGAGCAGTTGCCGTACCCGCCCGAGGTCACGCCCTGGGCCTGGTCACCGGTGATGAAGGAACCACCCGAGTCGCCGCCCTCGGCGCACACGCTGGTGCCGACCATCTCGTAGACGGCGCCCTGCGCGTAGTTGACCGTCTCGTTGCGACCCTGGATCACGCCGCAGTGCCAGTGCGTGGTCGAACCCGAACGGCACACGGACGTGCCGGGGGGCGCCTCCCACGAGCCGCGCACGAGCGCGTCGCTGACCTGGCCCCACCCGAGGACGACGGGCGCGTTCCACCAGCCGCCGCCGGTGCGGACCCACGCGTAGTCGTTGCCGGGGAAGGAGGAGCCGCCGAAGTTGCCCTGGAACGAGCGGTCCCAGCCGTACACGGCCGCGCCGCCACCTCCGCAGTGGCCCGCGGTGACGTAGCCGCCGTGCACGGAGAAGCCGATGGAGCACCGCACGTTGCCGGTGTAGTACGGGTCGCCGCCGACGGTGCCCGCCGCGAACGTCGTCGGCGCCTGGACGCCGTCGGTGTTCACGATGACCGGGCCGGACTGCTTGACCGTGTCGAGGAAGGCCTCGACCTCGGCGGTGCGGGCGCCGGGCTGGACGTCCACGACGACGCCGCCCTGGCGGGCGTCGACCCGCCAGCCGCTGACACCAGCGGGCACGGCCTTGGCCTTGGACAGGCCGTCGATGCCGCTCTTGACGGAGGCGAGCTTGGCCGCGCTGTGCGTCGCGGTCGTGGTCTCGGCCCCGGTGGCCCGCACGGCGCGGGCCTTGCCCTGGTCGGTCAGGGCGACGACGAGCTTGCCCTTCGCGGCGTCGAACCAGCTGCCGCCGTAGGCGTCACCGGCCGCCGCGGTCGCGGTGTCCGCGATCCTGGTGGCCGTGGCCTCCTGGCGGATTCTCGTCTTGGCCTGCTGCTCGTCGAGGCCGAGGTCCTGGCGCATGGCCTGGATCAGCCCCGGCGACAGCTCGGGTTCGGCGGGGGCGGCGGACGAGGTGGGCGTGAGGCCGAGGGCCATTCCCACCACCAGCAGGCCGGTCATGCCGAGCCTGGTCATCCTGCTACATCGCATGGTTCTCCTTCGGTGCAGCGCAGGGACCCGCGGCGGCGAAGGAGGGTTCGCGCCACGGGGGCGAGCACGGCTCCGCTGCCAGGGCGGGTGGCGACGGCGCCGATCGGGAAGTGAGAGCGCTCCCACTTACCTGTGCGCCACTGTCGCAACGCCGGGGCGCTCCCGTCAATCCCCGTGAACCGAAGTCTGTGGTCGCCGCCCGAACGGGCAGTGGTCCGGACCAGTTCGCCGGATGACCGGGCGGTAACCGGGCGTGGGGTTGGGCCAAACGGTCAGTCCGGTTGCTACCAAGGCCCCACAAGGTCGAACAAGATCCCCCGTGACGGCTGTTTACAACGTTGTATCGAGGCGGCTATAAACATCCCGGTGGCAGCGCGGCGTTGCGTTCCCAGGGCGTTGCGGCGGAGTTTCGACGACCTTGGGGGTTCCCGTGCCCGATCGACGAGTCAGGCTCGGCGCGCTCGGTGTCGCGCTGGTGTTCGCGGCCTCCACCGTGGTGGCCGTGACCGCAGCGTCCGCAGCGCCCGCCGTGACCGCAGCGCCCGCAGCGCCCGCCGTGACCGCCGCACCGTCGGCCGCCGCGCCGATGTACCCGGAGGTCGGTCGGGGCACGAGCGTGCTCGACCACCGCGCGAAGCTGGCCGGGTTCGTGGAGCCGGAGTGGTACGAGGCCAACGTCCCGTTCGTCGACCTGCCGGACCGGTCCATCGAGGACACGTACTACTACCGCTGGCGCACCTACAAGGAGGCGCTGAAGTACACCGGTCCCCGTGACGGGTGGATCGTCTCGGAGTTCCTCGGCCCGGTCGGCTACTCCGCGCCCGGCGGCGGGATCGTGGCCGCCGCGGGCCACCACGTCTACGAGGGCCGGTGGCTGCGCGACACCCGCTACCTCGACGACTACCTCGACTACTGGCTCACCGGCAGCGGCGCGGGACCGAAGCCCGCCACCGACTTCCTCAACGAGAACACCACCGACTGGGCCCACCAGTACTCGTTCTGGGCCGCCGACGCGGTGCTCGCGCGGGCGTCGGTGGACGGCCGGTTCGGCTTCGCCGTGGACCGCCTGCCGCAGCTGGAGAAGCAGTGGGCAGCCTGGTCCGGGCAGTTCGACCGCGACCTCGGCCTGTACTGGCAGGTGCCCGTGTGGGACGCGATGGAGTACACCGCCGGCTCCTACCAGAGCGACGACCCCTACCACGGCGGTGCGGGCTTCCGGCCGACGCTCAACGCCTACCAGTACGGCGACGCGAAGGCCATCGCGAGCCTGCTGCGCCTGCGCGGCGACAAGCGGGGCGCGGAGAGGTACGAGCGCGACGCGAAGGCGCTCCAGACCGCCGTGGAGCAGCGGCTGTGGGACGCCGAGGGCGGGTTCTACAAGCACGTGGCCCGCGACGACAACCCCGGCCGCACGAAGCTCGCCGACCGCGAGCAGATCGGCTTCATCCCCTGGTACTTCCACATGGCGCCCGCCGCGAACTCCGAGGCGTGGAGCCGGCTCACCGACCCCGCGGGCTTCGCCGCGCCGTTCGGGCCGACGACCGTGGAGCGCCGCAGCCCGTGGTACATGCACGACGCGCTCAAGGGTTGCTGCCGCTGGTCGGGCCCGAGCTGGCCGTACGCCACGAGCCAGACGCTGACCGCGATGGCCAACCTGCTCGCGGACTACCCGGCGCAGTCCGCCGTGGACCGGCAGGACTACTACGACGTGCTGCGCGGCTACGCGGCCACCCAGCGCAAGAACGGCGTCCCGTACGTGGCGGAGGCGCACCACCCCGACGAGGACCGCTGGATCTACGACGGCCGTGGGCACAGCGAGGACTACAACCACTCGACGTTCAACGACCTGGTGCTCTCCGGCCTGCTGGGCATCCGGCCGCGGCAGGGTGACGGGGTCCGCCTGTCGCCGCTGGTGCCCGACGACTGGGACCACTTCGCGGTGGAGAACGTGCCCTACCACGGGCGGAACCTGTCGGTGGTGTGGGACCGCGACGGCACGACCTACGGCCAGGGCTCGGGTCTGCGCGTGTGGGTCGACGGCACGCTCGTGCACCGCCAGTCCGACCTGCGCGCCGTCGACGTGGAGTTCGCGCGGGGCGGCGGTCCCGCCGCGGTGCCGCTGGTCGACGACCTCGCCAACGCCGCCACCGCGACGGCCTCCTACTCGTGGTCCGCCGACAGCCCGACCGAGGCGGTCGACGGCCAGGACTTCCACCTCGACGTGCCCACGACCCGCTGGACCACCTACGGCAGCCCCCACCGCGAGGACTGGCTCGTCGTCGACCTCGGCGCGCCGACGCGCGTGTCGGACGTGCGGCTGTCGTTCTACGACGACGGCGGCGGGGTCCGCACACCGGACGCCTACGCGCTGGAGCACCGCGCGCCCGACGGGTCGTGGACCGCCGTGCCGGGGCAGAGCCGGACCCCGGCGACGCCGGAGCGCGGTCGCGTCAACCGGGTGGTCGTCGAGCCCGCGGTGCTCACCAGCGCGCTGCGCGTCCGCCCGACCAGGAACGACGGCGGCGCGGTGGGCATCACCGCCCTCCAGTCGTGGCGGGCCGAGGACAGCCGGGTGAGCGTCGACCTGCGCGCCGACGACGGGCTCCTGCACGTCCGCTCCGGTGGCACCACCGAGGTCGGGGCGGTGGTGCGGACCACGACACCGCTCACCGTGCGGCCGGAGCTCCAGGTGCCCCCCGGCTGGACGGCGACGTCCACCGGACCCCGCTTCGTCACGCCCGGTCGCCCGGCGGAGCTGCGCTGGACCGTGACCGCGCCCCCGTCGCTGACGCCCGGCACCCGCGCCCCGGTGCGGCTCCTGGTGTCCACCGCGGGCGGGCGGACGACCGGCGACCTCGTCACGGCCGAGGCGGTCTTCGACCCGGCCGACTTCGCGAACGTCGTGTGGGACGACGGGTTCGACACCGCCAGGGCCTACGGCGTCGGGGCCCGCTTCGGCGAGCCCGCGCCGACCGTGGGCGTCTCCGCCGGAACGCTCACCGCCACCGCCGCCGGAGCGCAGTCCGCCGCGGTGCTCACCGCGCCGGTGAAGGCGCCGCCCGGCGACCTCGCGGTCGTCCTCACGCCCTCGTCGTTCACCGGGGCCTCCCCGGAGGACAGCGTGCTGGCCGGGATCGCCGCCGGGGCGGACGACCTCGTGCTGTCCTGGTACAACAACAGGTCCCGAACGTCCGGAGTGGACGTTCGGGTCGGCGGCCTGGACTTCGGCGACAGCGCCACGGGCGGGTGCTGCGCCGACGTGACGTGGGCGCCCGGCGACCGGATCGCCGTCGTGTTCGGCACGTCGACCATGACGAGCTGGCTCGGCCGCGGCAGCACGTGGCGGTTGCTGCGGACCGCGCCGTACGGCACGGCGGTCACCCCGGAGCGGCGCGCCACGTGGTCCCCGGCCATCGGCGTGCGCCTCACCTCGGGCACCCTCGCGCTCGACCGGATGACGGTGCTCAGCCGTCCCGTTGGATGAGGAACTCAACCAGTACGCTCGTCCCATGGGCACGCACGAGACGAACGCGCGGCTGGTCGACCAGATGATCAGCCTCAGCGCGCTGGTGGTCGGCATGACCAGGGGCGTCGTCGAGGGCGAGGGGCTCACCGAGTCGCAGGCCAACCTGCTCTGGCTGGTCGACCCCGCCGGCGACCCGCTGTCGCTGCGGCAGCTCGCCGCGCGGCTGCGGTGCGACCCGTCGAACATCACCCTGATCAGCGCCAAGCTGGAGGAGAAGGGGCTCGCCGTGCGGGCGCCCCACCCCGCCGACGGTCGCGTCCGGACGCTCGTGCTCACCGACGCGGGACGGGAGGTCCGCGAGCGGCTGCTCGCGGGCGCGTACGAGCGGTCGCCGTTCGCGTCGCTGGGGGAGCGGGAGCAGCAGCAGCTGCACCGGCTGCTGGGCAAGGTGCTCGCCGAGAGCCGGGCGACCTGAGACGGGCGGCCGAGGTCGGGGGAACCCCGGCGGGCCGCCGTCCGACTCGTGTGCGGAGCACCTTTCGCCGAGCACACGGGAGTCCCTGTGGAACGTCGTACCTTCCTGAGCGCGTCCATGCTGTCCGCCGGAGCGGTGGCGGTCGGTGTCCCGGAGGCGTCGGCGGCGGGGCCGCTGCGCGTGCAGGTCCTGCTGTTCGACGGAGTGGAGGAGCAGGACTTCGCCGGGCCGCTGGAGGTGCTGGGCCTGGCGGCGAACGTCGCGGGGGTGAAGGTGTCGCAGGTGACCACGGGCAGGCCGGGGCGGGTGACCGCGCGCTACGGCACCCGGATCGACGTGCCGAACGGGTGGTCGCCGCAGGACGCCGACGTGCTGGTGGTGCCGGGTGGCGGGTACGGCGACAAGACCGGTCCCGGCGTGAACGCGCTGATCAAGGACAAGGCGTTCCTCGGCCGGCTCGCCGCGGCGAGCGTGCTGCCGGTGGGCGTGTGCACGGGCGTGATGGTCCTGTCGGCCGCCGGGCTGACCAGGGGGCGGCCGTGCACGACGCACTCGGGCGCGAAGGCCGACCTCGCGGCGCAGGGCGGAGTCGTGGTCGACGCCCGCGTGGTGGACGACGGCACCCTGGTCACCGCGGGCGGCATCACCTCCGGCATCGACGCCGCCCTCTGGCTGGTCGAGCGGCACGCGGGCGCCAAGGCGGCGCAACGCCTCGAAACCGTGCTGGAGTACGAGCGCCGCGGCACGGTCTGGCGCGCCTGACCAGGTCCGGCCGGGCCTTCGGTGCCGTGCTGGGCGACCTGGGGGGCCTGCCGGGCCGTCCTCGTCCCGTGACGGCGGTCAGCCGCCGGACGTGCAGGTGACGTCCGGCGGCTCGGTCGCCGGGCCGACGGCGGTGAAGCCCAGGGTGGTGGTCCCGTCCACGGGCAGGCTCGCGTTGTAGTCGGCACTGGTCACCGTCACCGAGTCCGCGCTCCTGGAGAGGACGCCGTTCCACAGGTTGTCGATCACGCTGGCCGCCGGTTGGGGCCAGGTCACGGTCCAGCCCGCGAGCGTCCGGCCGCTCGCGTTGCGCACGACCACCTCGGCCTGGTAGCCGTCGGGCCAGGAGTTGGTGACCCGGAGCCGGGCGGCGCACCCGGCCGGTGCCGTGGTGGTCGTCGTGGTGGTGGCGGCGCTCGCGGTGGTGCCGGTCGGGGCGGACCGGGCATCGCCCGCAGGCGGCTCGCTCCGCAGCGACACGCCGACCACGACGCCGATGGCGACCAGCGCCGCGGCACCGGCGGCGAGGGCGACCTTCCGCCAGGGCACGCGCCGGGGAACGGCCATCGTCTGCGTGCCCCCGGTCGGCGGCACCCCGTCGATCGGCCCCGTGTCGTCGGGCCGGGGCGGGTCGTCGGGGCGGGAGGTGTCGTCGGGCCGGGGCGACTCGTCGGACGGGGGAGGGGCCTCGGCGTGCGGGTCCTCGCCCGGCAGCGGCAAGCCCTGGACGACGGCGTCCAGCAGGGCGTACGTCTCGGCCATCGTCGGCCGCCGCGCCGGGTCGCGCCGCAGGACGCGCCCCAGCACCGCACCCAGCGGACCGGGGAACCGCGGCGGCGCGACCAGCCCCTCCGACACGCGCCGCAGCAGCGCGTACGGGTTGTCGTCGGCCGTGCCGAACGGGGGGTGCCCCTCCAGCGCCGCGTACAGCGTGGCGCCGAGGGAGTACACGTCGGACGCGAACACCGCGCCCCGCCCCGACGCCACCTCCGGCGCGAGGAACGCGGGCGTGCCGACCACGACCCGCGCGTCGGTCACGGTGCCCTCGCCGATCGCGCGGGAGATCCCGAAGTCGACGATCTTCGCCGTCCCGTCCTCGCCCACCAGCACGTTGAACGTCGTGACGTCGCGGTGCACGACCCCCGCCGCGTGCGCCGCCGCCAGCGCCGAGGCCACCTGCCACCCGACGCCCACGACCAGCTCCTCCGGCAGCGGCCCGCGCTCGTCGATCATCTCGGCCAGCGTCTTCGAGGGCACGTACTCCATCACCAGGCACGGCTGCCCGCCGTGCTCGACGACGTCGTGCACGGTCACGGCGTGCGGGTGCCGCAGCCTCGCGGCGATCCGCCCCTCGCGCACGATCCGCTCCACGGCGTCCGGCCCGCCCGCCGTGAAGAACTTGACCGCGACGACCCGCGCCAACCGCTCGTCCTGGGCCCGCCAGACGACGCCCGCCGCCCCCCGGCCGAGCTGCGACAGGAGCCGGTAGCGCCCAGCGATGACCTCATCCCGTTCCGGCACGATCAGAAGCTACGTGGTCGTCCCGCTCCACCACTAGGCTGGGAGCACGGTCGACGTCGGGGTCGGAAGGTGGCTGGCGATGCCTGAGCAGCGCAGTTCCCAGTGGTACGCGGGGGACGACCGCAACGCCTACATCCACCGGGCCTGGATGCGCCGCGGCCTCCCGGCCCACGCGTTCGACGGCCGTCCGCACATCGCCATCGCCAACACCGCCTCGGACCTGACCCCGTGCAACGCGCACCTGGACGAGGTGGCGGAGAGCGTCAAGCAGGGCGTCTACGAGGCCGGTGGCATCCCGCTGAACCTGCCGGTCGTGTCGCTGGGGGAGACGCTGCTCCGCCCGACCGCGATGCTCTGGCGCAACATGGCCGCGATGGCGGCCGAGGAGATGCTCCGCGCCAACCCCGTGGACGGCGTGGTCCTGCTCGGCGGATGCGACAAGACCATCCCGTCGCTGCTGATGGCCGCGGCCTCGGTCGACCTGCCCGCCGTGGTCGTCCCGGGCGGGCCGATGATGACCGGGACCTTCCGCGGCGTCCCGCTCGGCTGCGGCACCGACGTGTGGAAGCTCAGCGAGGAGGTCCGCGCCGGCACGCTGTCGGCAGCCGAGTTCACCCGCTCGGAGTCCTCGATGATCCGGAGCAAGGGCCATTGCAACACGATGGGCACGGCCTCCACGATGGGCCTGCTCGCCGAGGCGCTCGGCACGGTCCTGCCCGGCACCGCGGGCACGCCGGCGCCGGACAGCCGCTTGCTGGCCCGCTCGCACGAGACCGGCAAGCTGATCGTC
>NZ_DBNGPQ010000089.1:0-7604 GCF_057122925.1 Umezawaea sp.
ACCACGGGAGGGTGCCTCGTCCAACTGCGTATCCCCCGTCAGGCGGCCGCTTCCGGTGCCGGCACCAGGGCCTCGGCGAACGCCGCCGGATCGAACTCCTGGAGATCCTCCACGCGCTCGCCGACGCCCACGAACTTCACGGGCACGTCGAACTCCTCCTTGAGCGCCACCACGATGCCGCCCTTGGCGGTGCCGTCGAGCTTGGTGAGCACGATGCCGGTGATGGCGACGACGTCGGCGAACACGCGGGCCTGGGTGAGGCCGTTCTGGCCGGTGGTGGCGTCCAGGACGAGCAGCACCTCGTCCACCTGGGACTGCTTCTCCACGACCCGCTTGACCTTGCCCAGCTCGTCCATGAGGCCGGTCTTGGTGTGCAGGCGGCCCGCGGTGTCGATCAGCACGGTGTCCACGCCGAGCTCGATGCCGCGCTTGACGGCCTCGAAGGCCACGGAGGCCGGGTCGCCGTTCTCCGGGCCGCGCACGGTGTCCGCGCCGACCCGTGAACCCCAGGTCTGGAGCTGGTCGGCGGCGGCGGCGCGGAAGGTGTCCGCCGCGCCCAGCAGCACGGTGCGGCCGTCGGCCACGAGCACGCGGGCGAGCTTGCCGGTGGTGGTGGTCTTGCCGACGCCGTTGACGCCCACGACCAGCGCGACGGCGGGCTTGCCGCCCGCGTGCGGGAGGGCGCGCACGGAGCGGTCCAGTTCGGGGCGGAGCTTCTCGACCAGCACCTCGCGCAGCAGCGTCCGGGCCTCGCCCGAGCTGCGCACGCCGCGCGAGACGATCTCCGCGCGGAGGGTCTCGACGATCTCCATCGTGGTCGCCGCGCCGAGGTCGGCCAGCAGCAGCGTGTCCTCGACCTCGGTCCAGGAGTCCTCGTCCAGGTCGCCCGCGCCGAGCAGGCCCAGCAGGCCGGTGCCGAACGTGGAGCGGGACCGGGAGAGCCTGCCGCGCAGCCTTTCCAGCCTGCCCGCGGTGGGCTCGATCTCGTCGAGCGAGGGTTCGTCCTCGACCCGCTCGGGCGCGGGGGCCACCTCGGGTTCGGGCACGGTCCCGGTAGCGGGCGCGACCACGACCTCGTCGGGGATCACGACGTCCACGAGCGGGCGCTTCACCGAGTCGCGCGGCACCGCGGCGTCGTCGCCGACACCGGGCTGGCCGTCGACCTCCGTCCGGTCGGCGACCGGGTGTTCGGCCGGGGCGAACGCGATACCACCCCCGGCCCGGTAGCCGGTTGCCTTCGGAGCCTCCTGCTGGTCGGTCAGGCTGATCCGCCTGCGGCGCGCGAGCACCACACCGACGACGAGGGCGACCGCGAGCACGGCCACGACGGCTACAACGATCCAGATCACGGTCTCGGTCGACACGGGCGCCATCCTCGCACGGTGCCCCGCGTGACCCGCCGACAAACCACCCGCACAGTCGGCGAATCACCCACGAACAGGCCTTGCGGTCCCACGCCGTGTGCAATAGACCACACCTCATGAAGGTCGTGGGGGTGATCTCGGGGACGTCGATGGACGCCGTGGACGTGGCGCTGGCGGACCTGCGCCTCGACGGCGACACCGTCGTGCTGACCCCGCTGTGGCACGGCGAGCACCCGTTCCCCGCCGACGTGCGCACCGGCTCGGCCGAGGAGCTCTGCCGGGCCGACACCCGGCTCGGGCAGGCGTTCGCCGCCGCCGCGCTGAGCGCGGGCGACGCCGACCTGGTCGCCTCGCTCGGCCAGACCGTTCACCACTGGGTCGAGGACGGCCGCTGCCTCGGCACCCTCCAGCTCGGCCAGCCCGCGTGGATCGCCGAGGCGACCGGGCTGCCGGTCGTGGCCGACCTGCGGGTGCGCGACGTCGCCGCGGGAGGTCACGGCGCACCGCTGGCGAGCACCCTGGACGCCCTGTGGCTGGCCGACCTCGCGGCGTCCACCGGCCGTCCCGCGGTCGCGCTGAACATCGGCGGCATCGCCAACGTCACGGTCGTCGCGCCCGGCGCGGCACCGGTCGCCCACGACACCGGACCGGGCAACGCGCTGCTCGACGCCGCCGTGCTGGAGCTGTCGCACGGCAAGCGCACCCACGACGTGGACGGGGAGCTGGCGCGGCGGGGCGAGGTCCTGCCGGAGCTGCTGGCCACCCTGCTGGCCGACCCCTACTACGCGCGGCCCGCGCCGAAGTCGACCGGCAAGGAGCACTTCGACCTCGCGTACCTGCACGAGGCGGTGTCCGGCACGGTCGGCGGCGAGGACCTGGTGGCCACGCTCGTCGAGCTGACCGCGCGGACGATCGCCGACGCGTGCCGGGGCGCGGGGGTCGTCGTCGCGTCCGGCGGCGGGATGCGGAACCCCGTACTCGTCGCGGCCCTGACCCGTGCGCTCGACGGCGTCGAACTCGTCACGAGCGACTCGCTCGGCCTGCCGTCGGACGCCAAGGAGGCCTACCTCAGCGCCCTGCTCGGCTTCCTGACCTGGCACGGCGTCCCGGCCAACGCGCCGAGCGCCACCGGCGCGGCCGGTCCCCGCCTGCTGGGCGGCATCACGCCCGGCCGTGATCCACTCCGCCTGCCGGCCCCAGCGGCCACGCCCGTCACCCGACTGAGGATCAGCACCCCTCCAGGAGGCACCAGTGCGCGCCCTTGACCTCGCCATCATCGCGATCTTCCTGGTGGGCATGCCCCTGCTGGGGGTGTGGATCGGCGGCAGGCAGAAGTCGTCGACCGACTACTTCGTCAGCGAGAAGCGCATCTCGTGGTGGGTCGTGTGCGTGTCCGTCGTGTCGGCGGAGACGTCGACGCTGACGGTGCTGAGCGTGCCGACGATCGCCTACCTCGCGACGCCGGAGGCGGGCGGGATGACGTTCCTGTCGCTCGCGATCGGCTACCTGCTCGGCCGCGTCGTGGTGTCGTTCGTGCTGCTGCCGAAGTACATCGCGGGCGACCTCGTGACCGCGTACGGGTTCCTCGGGCAGCGGTTCGGCAAGGGCCTCCAGAGCACGGCGTCGGTGACGTTCCTGCTGACCAGGCTGCTCGCCGACGGGCTGCGGCTGTTCGCGACGGCCATCCCGGTGAAGGTCGTGCTCGCCAGCTACGGCGTGACGGCGTCGTACTGGACGATCGTGCTGGTCCTCGGCATCGCGATGGTCGTCTACACCTTCCTCGGCGGCGTGCGCGCGGTCGTGTGGGTGGACGCGATCCAGATGCTCTGGTACGTCCTCGGCGCGGTCGCGGTGATCGTCGTGCTGTCCGGCAAGCTGCCCGACGGCTGGTTCGGCAAGGCCGTCGACGCCGACAAGTTCCAGATCCTCGACCTCGGCTCCAGCCCGTTGACCAGCCCGTACGCGATCCTGACCGCCCTGATCGGCGGCGCGGTGCTGTCGATGGCCTCGCACGGCGCAGACCAGCTGATCGTGCAGCGGCTGATGGCGACCAAGGACGTGCGCGCGAGCCAGAAGGCGCTGATCGCCAGCGGCGTCGTGGTGTTCCTCCAGTTCACGCTGTTCCTCTTCATCGGCGTGATGCTGTGGGCGTTCTACAACGCCGCCAAGCCGGTGCAGGACCTCGGGCTGAACAACAACGACGAGCTGTTCGCGAGCTTCATCGTCAACGACATGCCGACCGGGCTGTCCGGGTTCGTCATCGCGGGCATCCTGGCCGCCGCCCTCAGCTCGTCGCTCGGCGCGCTGGCGTCCTCGACGGTGACGGACGTCTACCAGAACGTCGTGCGGCGCGAGCTGACCGACGCGGAGGTCTTCAAGCACGGCCGCATCTGGACCGTCGTGTGGGCCGGGCTGCTCATCGTGTGCGCGGGCCTGTTCGCCACCGTCACCAAGCGCGGCAACCCGATCGTCGAGCAGGGCCTGTCCATCGCGGGCTTCACCTACGGGGCCCTGCTCGGCGCGTTCTTCCTCGGGCTGGTCTTCAAGGCCGCCCGGCAGGCCGACGCGGTCGCCGCGTTCGTCACGACCGTCGTCGTCATGGCCTTCGTCATCCTCGGGGTGAAGTTCGTCGGCCCTGACCTCTCACCGGAGATCGACTTCGCCGCGGCGAGCGCCACGGCGAAGGTCCTGGCCTACCCCTGGTACACCCCGCTCGGGGTGCTGGTCACGCTGGTGGTGGGCGGGCTGCTCTCGTTGCGCCGCAGGGCACCGGTCGGGTCACGCGACCTTTGACCGGTACGCCACCAGCTCGACGTGCAGCCGGAAGCCGAGGCGCCCGAACATCCCCTCCGACGACTCGTTGCCCGCCAGGATCGACGCCGCAGCCTGCGGTCGTGCCCCGTGCAGGGCCGCGAGCTTCCACACCAGCTCGGTGACGAGCGCGGCGCCGACGCCGTGCCCCCGCAGGTCCGGCTCCACGGCGACGAAGTCGACGTAGTACTCCTCGGCCTGCGCCTTGCCGGTCGCGTACCCGAGCACCCGCTCGCCGTCCATCGCGACCACGACGGTCCGCTCGGTCGACCCGTCCACCAGCGACGCGCCGGACAGGTACGTGCGCGGGAAGCACCGCTCGTGCAGCACGGCCACCGCCTCGTGCACGCGGGGGTCGGTCGGCAGCACCCGCATCTCCCGCGCCGGGCCGGTGCGCGGACACCCCGCCTCACGCAGCAGGAGGGCCCTCAAGCCGTCGCCGTCGAGCACGAACACGCTGGACGGCTTGCCCTTCGCGAACCCGTGCCTGGTCGCGAAGGCCTCCAGCCGCCGGTGGTCGGTGTGGCCGAACAGCTCCCGGTCGGGCACGTCCACCAGGAGCGGGGCGGCGGTCAGGTACATCGCGTCGGCGGTCTGGTCCCAGATCCGACTGCCCGCGGGGTGGTTGACCGGCACGTCCACGAACGGCCCGTGCAACCAGGCCCGGTTCAGCTCGGTGTCCACCTCGACGCTCAGCACGCCGCACACGCGGCCCGAGTCGTCGGTGGCGACGACCGTGCAGGACGGCCAGTCCGGTTCGAACTCGGCCAGCTCCTCGGTCAGCTCGCCGAGGGTTTCACCGAGGTAGCCGATGTGGTGCGCGCTGTCGGCCTGGAGGCGGACGAGCAGCGCGAGGACGGCGCTGAGGTCGCCGGGAACGGCGAAACGGGTGTCGTACATGTCTGGAATGGTCGCCCGCGGGACGAACCGAAGCGAGGGAGTTTTCCGGGCGTGGACGCGGGCGGTCGAGCGCACGGCGCACCTCGGCCCCGGAGGTGGGGCGGACCGCCGCGCACGCCTCCGACCACCCGCGCCCGCGAGACGTCGTCACCGGGCATCAGGTGCTGACGATCCCGGACCTGGCCGCGCGCCCCACCTCCTCGGCCGCGGCGCAGGTCAGGACGTTGACGACCGCCACCGAGGTGCGCGCCGGGGGTGGTGGGACGCCGGCTCGCCGGACGCGGCCCCCGGCTTGGCCGCACCGGTCACCCCGTCGCCCGCGGGACCGTTCCCGCCCGTTCCCCCGATGCTCCGGAGGCCGCGAACCGCGGGTGGCTCCGCTGTGGGCGAACGGCCGCGCACCACCGGGTGGGACGCCGCGGCGACGGCGGTGACGTGGCGTTGAGCACCCCTGGACGGTTGAAGGAGTGGGTGAATCACCGGACGCGGAACCGCGACCATGTCATCATCGTCTACAGGACTGGGTGTGAGGGGAGCACGGAGTCATGGCACTCATCGGATTTGACGCGATCACCGCGGTCGGCGCAGGCGCGGCCATCGGTGGAGCCATCGGCTCGGGTCTGACGAGCGCGGGCGGCGGCATGGGCAAAACGGCCATGCAGGTCGACCTGGAAGAGGCGCCGAAGCTGATCGCGGGCCTGGAAGCGGCCATCGAGAAGCTCCAGGACGCCTACCAGGAGTCGTACACGATCGCCTCGGCCAAGTCCCCCGGCCAGGACCCGTACAGCGACGCGGCCGCCCAGTCGATCCGCGATTCCGCCGGAGGGACCGAGGGCGGCTACGGCTGGGCGAACAAGAAGGCCCGTGAAGCCCTGGCCAAGACCATCGAGAACATCAAGACGTCGATGGCGAGCTACGGCCAGACGGACAGCGCGGCACACGATTCCCTGAAGCCGAAGGAATGACACTGTTGAGGCCCACGATTCTGATCCTGCTGGCGACGATCTCGGCGATCGGCCTCGTTGCGGGCTGCTCCGGGAAGGACGGGGGGCGCGCCACACCGGAAACGGGCACTCAGACCGGAGCCCCCGCCTCCAGCACCGGCACGAGTCCGAGCAGTTCGTTCGAGGGTGTCGAGCTCGACACCGGCAAGTTCGCCGCCAAGCCGTGCGACGCCCTGACCCCCGCCCAGCTCTCCACGCTGGGCACCTTCAAGGCCGGTGAGGCCGGGACGAGCGCGCTGGGCCCCAGCTGCGACTTCCGCGCCCAGAAGGTGCTCGAGGGCGTCACCTACGAGGTCGTCATCGCGAGCAGCGGCAACACGATCGAATCGATCGTCGAGAACCTGAAGAAGAACAACACGCCGGTCGTCAAGGAGACGAAGGTGTCCGGGTACGCCGCCGTCAACTCGGACCAGACGAACGCCAAGGGCTCCTGCGCGACGGCTGTCGGCACCTCGAGCGAGGACGCGATCTCCGTTCAGCTGATCACCGAGAACGAGGCGCTTCCCGAGTACAAGGATCCATGCGGCCAGACCGAGAAAGTCGCCGCCCTGATCATCCAGAACCTGAAGGGGTAGCTGATGGCTCCGTCGGACGCGGGCAACTTCTTCTCCGGGCCGGTCGGCATGTGCGTGAGCGCGAAAGCCGTCTACGGGTGGTTCAAGAACGGGAACCCCCAGGTGATCGATGCCGGTCAGGACGCGTGGGGAAAGGTGTCCGACCTTCAGGCGGAGATCGGTACCTTGATCAACAAGGCCGTCACGGACTCGGGTGCGACGTGGAGCGGGGCCGCGGGTGACTCGATGCGGTCGTCGGCGTCCCCGCTGTCCACCTGGGCCGACCTGACGGGCTCCAGCGCCGCCAGCGGTTCGAGCGCCGTGGCGGAGATCGGCTCGGCGTACCGCGACGCGCAGAACTCGGTGCAGCCGCCCGTCGAGGTTCCGGACAAGCCCTGGTACAACGACTTCAGCCCGTGGGACACGGACTACGACGACGCCGTCGAGAAGAGCCAGGGCGTCGACGAGGCCAACATGCGGGTGATCAACGCCTACGCCGATCGCACGAACTACGCCGTGTCGAACATGCCCACCTTCGAGGCACCGCCGGACACCACGGCCGAGGTCGACGACGAGACCGGACCCACACCGCCGGGGAAGATCGACTACAAGCCCGGCGAGGTCGACCAGAACGGGAACGGCAAGACCGACAGCAGCACCGGTCGGACCGACACGTCGATCGGCTCGGTCATCAGCGACCCCACCAGGCCGCCCGGCACCGGCGACACCGACGGTTCCCGCACCGACCAGGACACGACGCGGCCCAGCGACACCGATGACGGGATCACGCGGCCGTCCGACGTCAACGACCCCAACCGGCCCCCGATCGGCACGCCCACCAGGCCGCCGACCGGGATCCCCGGCGGCATCGACAACCCGACCGGCATCGTGCCGTTCGGCCCGAACGACCCCCGCAACCCCGCCAACAGGCCCGGCGGCCCCGGCCAGATCGGTGCCGGTCGCGGCGGCGG
>NZ_DBNGPQ010000090.1:0-7702 GCF_057122925.1 Umezawaea sp.
CGTGCGGGGTGGCCATCGAGGTGCCGGACATGGACACGTAGCCGTCGGCCACGGGGGTGCCGATCACACCGGTGGAGGATTTGGCCGCGACGATGTCCACGCCGGGGGCGGTGACGTCGGGTTTGACCGCTCCGTCGCCGACGCGGGGGCCACGGCTGGAGAACGGTGCGATCCCGTCGTTCCGGTCGACCGCGCCGACCGTCAGGGCGGCGTCCGCGCTGCCCGGCGAGCTGATGGTCTCGGTGCTGCCGGAGTTGCCCGCGGCGATGACGAAGAGGGTGCCGTGCCGGGCCGAGAGGGTGTTGACGGCTTCTTCGAGCGGGTCGATCTCCGGGCTGTCCCCACCGCCCAGGCTGAGGTTGACGACGTCTGCGCCCTGCTCGACGGCCCACGTCATGCCGCCGAGGATCCAGGACTCGACGCACCCGAACCGGGCGCAGACCTTGCCGTCCAGGATCTTCGCGTCTGGGGCCACACCGCGGTACTTCGCGCCCGCGCTGGCGATGGTGGCCGCGACGTGCGTGCCGTGGCCGACCAGGTCCGCGTCCGCCTCGAAGGTGAAGTTCCTCCCGGCCAGTTCCCGGCCCTTGAGGTCGGGGTGTTCGGCGTCGACGCCGGTGTCCAGCACGGCGACCTCCACCCCCGTGCCGGTGTACCCGGCCCGCCACGCCTCGGGCGCGCCGATCTGCGCCGCGCTGCGGTCCAGGCTCGGCTGCCGCAGGCCGTCGAGCCTGATCCTGGTGAACGAGCCGTCGGTGACGAGCGTCCGCCACGTGTCCGCGGCCCGTGCCTTGGCCGTGGTGGCCGAGAACGACTTCACGACCGGCAGATCGCCGGTGACGGTCGTGCCCGCGAGGGCGCCCGCCGCCCGGACCCCGTCGTCGGAGGTCAGGATCAGGGGCACGGAGTCGCGGTGCGCGTCGTCGTAGCGCGACTCGACGAGTTCCGTGACGTCGAACAGCCGTCTGTCCACCCGGCCGGTCGCCACGGCCCTCCGGGCGTCGTCGGGTACGACGAACAGGTGTCCCCGCTCCGAGTACGTGGAGAAGGCGATGTCGTCACGGCCCGCGGCGGGGACGATCGACCGCCCTCCCGCTCCGTCGAGCAGGACCCGGTCGCCGGTGATCAGCGTGACGGAACCCGTCGCGGGGGATCTCGCGGGCGCGGTGTCCCCGGCCGCCGACCCACCCGCCGGTCCGGCCACGAGACCGAGTGTGAGCGCGGTGACCCCGGCTAGAGCGCCGTGTCGTCGTGTTGATCGCAACAGCCACCTCCGGTGTTCTCCAGGCGTTCTCGCACTTCGAGTCACGACCACTGGCCGTTCGTGGTTGCACGGGTGCGCGGAGCGCGGTGTCGCCCGCGCCACCGGCCGACCCCTGCCGCGTCCGACGGTGAGAAGATGGGGTCATGGCCCGCCTGGACTACACCGAACTCAACGACACCATCCGCTACACCATGTGGTCGGTCTTCCGCGTCGAACCCGGCCGTCTTCCCGACGACCGCGGCTCCGCGGCCACCGAGGCGCAGAACTACCTGGACGCCCTGGAGGGCAAGGGCGTCGTCGTGCGCGGCGTGTACGACGTGGCGGGCCTGCGTGCCGACGCGGACTACATGATCTGGTGGCACGCCGAGGAGATCGAACAGGTCCAGGCCGCCTACCAGGGTTTCCGCCGCACCGCCGTGGGCCGCGTGTCCACCCCGGTCTGGAGCCAGGTCGCGCTGCACCGCCCCGCCGAGTTCAACCGCAGCCACATCCCGGCGTTCCTCGCCGGTGAGGAGGCCCGCAAGTACGTCTGCGTGTACCCGTTCGTGCGCTCCTACGAGTGGTACCTGCTGCCCGAGGCGGACCGGCGCAAGATGCTCGCCGACCACGGCAAGGAGGCGCGGGACTACCCGGACGTGCGCGCCAACACGGTGTCCTCGTTCGCGCTCGGCGACTACGAGTGGATGCTGGCGTTCGAGGCGGACGAGCTGCACCGCATCGTCGACCTCATGCGGCACCTGCGCGGCACCGAGGCGCGCCTGCACGTCCGCGAGGAGGTCCCGTTCTACACCGGGACCCGCGTGCCCGCCTCCGAACTGGTCATCAACCTGCCGTGACCGCGAGCGGGCCCGCGACGAACGCCGCGGGCCCGCTCCCGGCTACTCCCCGGCCACCGCGTACGCGCGGATCACCGTCGTCTCGCTGGTGTTGCCCCTGCTGTCGGTCGCCTTCGCCCGCAGCGAGGCGAAACCGGGCCCGCCGTTGAGCACGAGCGCCGACTCGCCGACGACCGGCACCCGGCGCCAGGTCGCGCCGTCGTCGAAGGACACCTCGACCGCGATCCGCCGGATCTGCCCGCCGGGGGAGCCGGGGTTCTCCTCCACCACGAGCGGCACCCGCAGCAGCCGTCCGGCCGGGGCCGCGTTGACCTCGTCCAGCTTCGGCTGGAAGCGCAGCACGGACAGCGGCAGCGTCCGCTCCTCCCCGCTCCCGTCACCCCGAGAGCGGAACGTCCAGGCCGCGCCGACCCTCGTGCTCACGGTCGAGACGTCCCGCGTCGCCTCGACCTCCAGCCGGTACGCGCCCGCCTCGCGGGGCACGGTGAACCGGCCGGAACCCGCCTCGGTGGTCTCGCCGACCTTCACGCCGTCGCGGAACAGCGTGGTGCGGGCCTTCGTCGTCTGCGACGAGCCCGCGTTGCCCGCGCCGTCGCCGAACATCGGCACGAAGGCGTTGATCTCGTCGTCGACCCGCGACAGGGCGGAGCCGTACGGGCTGGCGGTCGGGCCGAACACGGCGGTGTTGAGCGTCTCGCTGTAGGTCCTGCCCGGCTGGTAGGTCCGCGGCTCCGAAGCCTGCCTGGTCTCGAACACCAGGTTCTGACCGGTGCCCGAGGTCTGGGTGAAGCTGGAGACCCAGCGGGCGTTCTCCCCCGCGAGGTAGTCGATCGACGTGCCCGGCGCGGGCACGTCGACCAGCCACGTCCCGCCGGAGCCGTTGGCGTCCACACCCATGAGGCCGTGGTTGTTCCGCCTGCCCTCCGGGGCGGGCCCGTAGCGGGTCCTGACCTCGGAGAAGTCCCGCAGGGCAGGCGCGTAGGAGTACCCGTTGGGCATCGTCCCGGTGAACACGGACGTGATCCGGTAGGTCACGGGGGTGTCGCCGACGGGAGCCGCCCGCCAGTCGGTGCTCAGGACGGCGGTGAAGTCGTCGTCGAGCGCCGGGCCGAGGTGCGCCGTGGAGATGTCCTTGAACGCGCCGAGGAACAGGCCGATCGACGTGACCCCGCCCTGGCCGTAGGTCAGGCTGTTGCTGAGGACGCTGCCGATGGCCTCCGCCCCCGGATCGGGGACGGACAGCGAGATCGGCTTGGCGAGTCGGGCGTCGACGGCGATCGTGGTGTCGGCCGCCAGGTCCACCTTCGGCTGCGGGAGGCTCGCGTACCGCTCCCCGGTCCGGACGCTGTTGCCCGTGTAGTACCGGCCCGTGGGCAGGTCGATCTCGGCCCTGCCGCCCTCCGGGTCCAGGAACACGGCCAGGCCGGAGTCGAGGCCGACCAGGAACGTCGACCCGTCCGCCGCGGGCGCGCCCTCCGCGTCGGTGTACTCGACGGTCAGCGTGTGGGTCTCGACCTCGCGGAGGACGCCCACCGGGGTGCGGACGGCGGTCGCGCCGGAGCCCGCCACGACCGAGCCGGAGTACCCGCCGTCCAGCGCGCCGATCCTGGTGTCGGCGGTGACGGTCACCGATGCCTCGCCGCCCGCCGGGACGGTGACCTCGGCAGGCGTGACCGAGAAGAAGCCCGCGGGTGCGGGCTTCCCGTCCGGTCCGGTCGCCTCGACCGCCACGTCCAGCGTCACGGGCTCGGTGCCCGCGTTGCGGTAGGCGATCTTCTCCGTGACGGGCTCGTCGTCGTCGTGCGGCCACGGCTGGGAGCCGAGGCCGACGGTGGCGGGCTCGGACGTGACGGTCTGGCCGATGGCCCTGGCCAGGTCGATCCGGCCCGAACCCTGGTCGTACGCGCTCAGACCGGGCGTGGGCTTCGTCGACGCGACGAGCGCCGCCTTGACCCGCGCGCCGGTCCAGTCCGGGTGCTGCTGCTTGAGCAGCGCCGCCGCGCCCGCGACGTGCGGGGTCGCCATCGACGTGCCGGACAGCGCCACGTGGCCGTCGCCGACGGGCGTGCCGATCGTGCCGGTGGACGACTGGGCCGCCACGACGCCCACACCGGGCGCGGTGACGTCCGGCTTGACCGCGCCGTCACCGGTGCGGGGGCCGCGGCTGGAGAACGGCGCGATCCCGTCGGAGCGGTTGACCGCCCCGACGGTGAGCGCGGCGTCCGCGCTGCCGGGGGAGCCGATCGTGCCCGCGCGGCCGGAGTTGCCCGCCGCGATCACGAACAGGGTCCCGTGCTCGGCGGACAGCGCGTTCACGGCCGCCTCGATCGGGTCGACCTCGGGGGTGTCCGGGCCGCCGAGGCTCAGGTTGACCACGTCGGCGCCCTGCTCGACGGCCCACGCCATCCCGTCGAGGATCCACGACTCGGCGCACCCGCCGGTCATGCACACCTTGCCGTCGAGGATGCGCGAGTCGGGTGCCACGCCGCGGTACTTCGCGCCCGCGCTGGCGATGGTGGCCGCGACGTGCGTGCCGTGGCCGACGCCGTCGGTGGCGTCCGGGTCCTCGGTGAAGTTCTTCTCGACCAGTTCCCGGCCCGCGAGGTCCGGGTGGGCGCCGTCCACGCCCGTGTCCAGGACGGCGACCGTCACACCCGTCCCGGTGTACCCGGCCCGCCACGCCGCCGGAGCGCCGATCTGGGCGGTGGTGCGGTCCAGGGTCGGCTGCCGCAGCCCGTCCAGCCAGACCTTGCGGTAGCCGTCCGGGGCGGCGGTCAGCGCGCGCCAGGTGTCGGCGGCCGTGGCCTTCGCCGCGCGCGCCGCGTACGAGCCCGCGGCGGGCAGGTCGGTGGTCTTGGCGAGGCCCGCGACGGACCCGCCCGGCGCGGGCGTGACGATCAGCGGCACGGAGTCGCGGTGCGCGTCGTCGTAGCGCGCCCGCACCAGCCCGGTGACGTCGAACAGCCGCAGGTCCAGCTTGCCCGCCGCCAGCAGCGGTTCGGCGTCCTCGGGCACCACGTGCTGGTGGCCGCCCGCGGTGAACCTGGTGAAGACGAGTCCCGCTCGGTCCCTGCCGGGGATGACGGAGCCGACCTGGTCGCCGGTCACCACCACCCGGTCACCGGTGACGAGGGTGACCGAACCGGTGGGGGTCGCGCCCGTGCGGTCGGCGACCTCCGGCGCGGCCGTCGCGGGCTGGACCGAGCCGACCGCCAGACCGAGTGCGAGCAGGGACGCACCCCACCGCGTGCAGTTCCGTCGTGTTGTAGGCAACTGGCTACCTCTCCCTGAGGTGGGCGCGCCCAGGGCGGGCGCGCTACCGGGAGGCGCCGATCAGACGGCGGCGACGGTGTACCGAACGTGACGTTGTCCCCCCGAACGCCTCGAACCTATCGGCGGTGAAAGTGGTTGGATTCCGCTCAACGAGCGAAGCGGGGACCCGACGTCCGATCACGCGGGGTAGTCGCCGAGGTCAGGCGCGCTCGGTGACGACACCGGCCGCGGAGACGACGAGGCCCGTCTGCGCACCGCCGCCACCGCACGCCTCGCCGTTGGGGTAGACCATCTTGGGCGTCGCGGTCGTGGTCTCGTCCAGCACGACCGCACCCGTCGCGTCGGTCAGCACCAGGGTCACCGTGACGGCCTTGGCGGGCAGGTTCGCGACGTCCGCGAAGCCGGTCAGCCCGCCCGTCGGCACGACCGACACCCCGCAGGTGTCGGTGGGGCTGGTGCCGGTGCACGTCTGCGGGCCGTGCGAGGTCGCGGGCGTCAACCGCACGGCGGGCTCGGTGCACGTGCCGTCCCAGCAGATCTCCACCGCCGCCGACGTGGCACCGGGGAGTTCGACGTCCAGCCCGATGCCCGGCCGTGAGCCGATGAGCGTGCAGGCCCGTGGTTCCGCTGAGCACGCGCACAGCGCGAGCAGCGCCGTGACGACGGCGATGATCCTCATGCGCTCCAGACGGAAGTGGCCACCCGTCGGGTTGCTCGGCGGGACGGGTGGGCCCGTGGCGCGGACGCCACGGGCCCACCACCGCTACGCGCCCGCGATCTTGTAGGCGCGGATCACGGTGTTCTCCGCGGTGTTGCCCCTGCTGTCGGTCGCCTTGGCCCGCAGCGAGACGAAGCTGCCCGCGGGGCCGCCGTGCACCAGCGCCGACCTGCCGACGACGGGGGCGCGCCGCCAGGTCTTGCCGTCGTCGAACGAGACGTCGACGGCGATCCGGGTGACGCGGCCGTTGGCGGCGTCCGGGTTCTGCTGGACGACGAGCGGGACGCGCAGCAGCCGCCCGGCCGGTGCCGTGTCCTTCTCGTCCAGCACCGGTTGGAAGCGGATGACCGTCAGCGGCAGCGGCTGGGTCTCCTGCCCGTCCACGCGCGCCGAGCGGAACGTCCACGCGCCGCTGACCCCGGTGGTGAACTCCGAGACGCCGCTGCGGGCCGCCTCGACCTCCAGCCGGTAGCCGCCCGCCGCTGCGGGCACGGGGAAGTTGCCGCCCGTGGACGTGGTCTCGCCGACCTTCGCGCCGTCGCGGAACAGCGTGGTCCTGGCCGAGTCGACCACCGAGTAGCCCTCACCGCCCCTGCTGTCGCTGAACAGCGGCACCGCGGCGCGGATGGAGTCGCCCTGCCTGTCCAGCGCCCTCGGGTAGCCCCCGATGCCGGGGCCGAAGACGGCGTGACCGGGCGCGAGGGTGTAGCTCTTGCCCGGCTTGTACGTCTTCGGCGGCGTGACCTGCTGCGTCTCCGCGGAGTTGCCCGACAGTTGTTGGTGCAGGGCGCCCCACCGGGTGTTGTCGCCGGCGACGTAGTCGATCATCGTGCCGGACTCGCCCATGGGCGCGATCCACGACCACCCGCCACCGCCGTCGGGACTCGTCCCGAGCAGCGCCTGCGCGTGGCTCCGGCCCGCGGGACTCGGACCGACCGTGGTCCTGACCTCGGCCAGGTCCTTCTTGCCCAGGTCGCGGACGTGCCCGGTCGGCACCTCGCCGGTCCACGACGAGCCGAACCGGTAGTTGATCGGCGTGTCGCCGTCGGGGGTGCCGCGCCACTGGAGGCCGATCTGCGCCGTGAGTTCGTCCTGCCCGACGTCCGGGCCCACCTGGCCCGTCGTCAGGGTGTCGCCGAAGTCGCTGAAGTAGATCAGGCCGTAGCCCGTCTGCTTCGTCCCCGACCGCCTGGTCGTGGAGTACTCGCCGAGCATCCCCTCGGCCGCGGGCTCCGGGACGGAGACCTTGACGGGCTTGGCGGTCCGCGCGTCGAGGGTGATCACGGTGTCCTGGGAGACCGTGACCTTCGGCTGGGTCAGGACCGCCCAGTCGGGCTCGGTGATGATGTAGGTGTTGCCGAAGTAGTCGCCCTTCGGCAGGCGGACCGTGCTGCTCCCGTCCGCGTCGTAGAAGCCGTACCCCTTCATGGTGTCGAGCGCCACCAGAGCCGTGGAACTCTCCACGGCGGGCAGGCCGTCCGGTCCGGTGTGGTTGACGGTGACGGTGTAGCTCTCGACCTCGCGGGCGATCGAGAGCGGGGTGCGCACGGCTCCGGTGCTCGACGTGGCGACCACCGTGCCGGTGTACGCGCCGTCGAGCGTGCCGATCCT